>DATEZN010000216.1:0-8576 GCA_035255545.1 Nitrosotalea sp.
CCCGCGAACGATGCGGCTGCAGCCGCCACGAGATCCGCGCACGTCAACGCGGCGAAGGCGATGCCGCTGCAGCGCCAGAAGAAGGTCGCCGTCGCCCTCCCGCGTCCGCATCCGGTCAGGAGCGCGCCGCGCGGGCAGCAGCTCGTCGCCTGCGAGCCGGTAGCCGAGGAAGACGTCGTCGGGTGTGGTCGTGGACGGCGCGCTCGTTACGTTTTAGGATTATATGAGAAAATAAAACCCAAGTTTGCAAAAAGATATCTAGAATTGTCTTCTGAAATTGTGAAAGCTGTCGAGTCCTACAAAAGTGATGTAACATCAGGCAAGTTTCCAGGCATAGAGCACTCTTTTTCAATGGATACATCAGAACTTGAAAAGTTGGAAAAAGAAATTGGTTGAAAAACATCCTTCTTTAGATATAGTTGGCTCTGATGGTACTGGGCTTGCAGGCAAGAAAATTATTTTATGCATATCAGGAAGTGTTGCTGCATACAAGTCAATAGAGCTTGCAAGATTACTTATGCGACATGGTGCAGATGTCATCTGTGTTGCAAGCAAGGCTGCAACTGACTTGATACAACCAAGCTACTTCAAGTGGGCAACTGGAAACCAAGTAATTACAAAACTAACAGGCGATCTAGAACACATCAAAGTTGCAGATTACAAACAGTCAGATGTCATTATAGTTTATCCATGTACTGCAAATACACTTGGTAAACTTGCAAATGGAATTGATGACACTCCAATATCTACAGTACTCAGTGTTGGTCTTGGTTCCAAAATTCCAATTGTCATAGCGCTTGCAATGCACCAAGCAATGTATGAAAACCCTGCCGTAGTGAAAAATATAGAATTTCTAAAAAACAAAGTTGACTTTATTTCTCCAAAATTTATCGAAGGCAAGGCAAAGGCTGCTGAACCCGAAGAGATACTAGATAAGATACTGCAAAAATTTGGCTTGTCTCCTGTTCTCAAGGGGAAAAAAGTGCTCATCACTGCAGGCCCTACAATAGAGTATATCGATCCTGTAAGAGTAATCACAAATCAGAGTACAGGTAAAACAGGTGTCTTGCTTGCATCAGAATTTGTCTCAGCTGGATCTCAAGTCACTTTGATTTATGGTCCAGGAGCAGAGGTTCCACCAAAGGGTGCCAAGGTGATACGTGTCAAGACAAGCGGTGAGATGGGCGATGCACTACGAAAAGAGATGAGACAAAAATTAGACATTGTAATACTTGCAGCTGCAGCTTCAGACTATACTCTAGAAAAGCAACACAAAACTAAACTTGATAGCGATTTTTCTACAATTTCTCTAAAACTAAAACGAGTACCCAAGATGATAAATGATGTCAAAAAGATCCAAAAAGATGTTTTTCTTGTGGGATTCAAGGCAGAAGTCAACGTATCCAAGAGAGATTTGATAGGAAAAGCAAGAGAGAAGATAACACAATCAAGTTGTGATCTTGTCATTGCAAATGACATTGGTACAAAGAGATACAAAAAAAATCCTGATTACAACAATGTGATATCTGTTGATTCGAAAACTTCCAAGGAATCTGGATGGAAGACCAAGACCAAGGTTGTAAAATTTATCAGAAATGAAATTGAAAGACGAATAGACTAGAGTTTATTTTCTTCAGAACTAGTTTTTGTATCATGATGTAACTTTTGTTTTTTTCTTGTTGCAAAGCCATATCCAGAACAGATTACAATTATTGACACTGCCAAAGCTGGTCCTGTCCACTCTGGAAGTACATTGACATTAGTTATTGTTGAATACGATTCAAATGAAGCTACTGTGATGGCTACACCACTCAATGCATATGCCATGTATCTGAAACCTTTAGTATCAAATATTCTAGAAAATGCAGAACGAAGTACAACACTGTCTAGTGTATCAATTGGAATCATTCCAAGTGCAAAGAACCCAGAGAGAATCAATGCTGTTTGAATTCCTGCAGTAGCTGATGACACTGCAGATATTGTTATTGCAGAAATTTGTGTAGCAGTATCAAAACCTAGACCAAAGACTAGGCCAGTTACAAAAGAAGAACCAACCGGACCCAATATTCCAACTTTGTTGAGAACCTTGCTTGCAAGTATTGCAGCTCCACTTTTTCCCCATTTTTTTATTGCATAGATGTTGATTATTCCAATAACACCCAATGCTATTGCACCTACAATGCCACCCCAAAATTGTAGATTACCTGAGGTTGTTAGGCTTCCAACCACGTATATGATGAAAATCATCTCGGCCAATACAGAAATCATGTGGCCAGAACTAAATCCAGCCCCTACCAATCTAGATTTTTTTGTAGCATTATGCATTCGGACTAGATTATCAATTGCTGTGATATGGTCAACATCAAGTGCATGACGCATCCCAAATACTAGCATCACAGGTATTGATACTAGGATAAAAGACCAAGCATCTGCCATTTAGAAAATCTCCATGTTATGTATAATTACAGAATATTTGGAAAATAAGATCTGATAAATCATGAATGTAATGAATTACATTTGTATAAGAAATTTTCTATAACAAATTTCTGTTTCATCTATAGTATGATCAATTCTTTTGTAAACTTGTGCATGACTTCAACTTTGTTGCCAACAATTACCGAGTCTTCAATTCTTACGCCAAACTTTCTTGGAATGTATATCCCCGGTTCTACTGTAACTGCCATGTTCTTTGATAGTATTGCCTTGCTTGATGGACCAAGGTTTGGCAATTCATGAACCTCCAATCCAATTCCATGACCTGTAGAGTGGATGAAATATTTTCCATACTTTTTCTTTTCTATCACTTGACGGCAAACATCATCTACAGATTTACAGGATACATTTGGTTTGACAGCTTCCAATCCTGCCTCTTGTGATTGTCGTACAATTTCATAGACTTTTTTTGCCTCTGTAGATACAGAGCCAAGACCAAATGTTCTGGTGGCATCAGAGACATATCCCTTGTATCGTAAGGTAAGATCAACTACAACCATGTCACCATTTTTGAATTTTCTATTAGTTACTTGTGCGTGTGGCAGAGAACTATTTAGACCACCTGCAATAATCAATGGGTTTAGTGTTGACTTGTATCCAGTTGCAAACATTTCTTGTTCCATTGCAAATTGCATCAATAGGGTTTGAAGCTGGGCCTCAGACTGGCCAATCACCATTTTGTCTACACACATTTCATACATCTTATCAAGTATTGATGATGCTTTTTTTAATACCAGAATCTCTTGTGAATCTTTTACTTCTCTTGCGCGATAAAATGGATCAGTTGAAGATTTTACTTCTGGAAGAGACCTCTTGAGACTCTCTACTATATTGTAACTGTCACTGTCTATGCACACTTTGTTTTTTTGTAGTATCTTGACTAGAGTGGCAAGAGAGCCCTTTCCACGTTCGGATTTGACCACATTACAGTCAGTTGATTCTTCCTTTGCCCTGCCCATCTCAAGTTCCGGAGATACAATTGTGCAGCCATTTTTATCCAGTATACCAATTGCCTCGCCCCAAAACCCAGTCATGTAAAATAGATTTTCAGGCTCAAATGCAACCAGGGCATCATAGCCTAAATCATTACAATATTTCAAAAGGTTTTTTCTGCGTTGGTTCAATACAACAATTCTAACTCTTTACTATTTTATATTTGCTGGAAGGTTTAGATATTGGAAAAAGACCTTCTGGTTTTGTGGAAGAGAAGAAGAAAGTTGTAGCATTATTGTCAGGTGGTCTTGATAGTAGACTAGCTGTAAAAATGATGCAGAAACAGGGATTTGATGTTACTGCTGTTGCAATCAAGACTCCATTTTGTGATTTTGATTGTGGTAGAGGTTGTGGATTTGAAATAAGAGAGACTGCAGACTCGCTAGGTGTTGAATTGAAAACTGTTTACTTGGGAGATGATTACATTGAGATGCTAAAACATCCAAAACATGGTTTTGGTTCTGGAATGAATCCATGTATTGATTGTAGAGCAATGATGTTCAAGGCAGGCAAAAAAGTAATGGATGACATTGGCGCAGAATTTATCATATCAGGTGAAGTTTTGGGACAAAGACCAATGAGTCAATTTGCTCCTGCACTAAAAACAATAGAAAAAGAGTCAGGACTTGAGGGAATTATTGTAAGACCATTATCTGCAGCACTGTTACCACCAACAAAACCAGAGATTGAGGGATTGATAAAAAGAGAAAATCTTGGAATGATCCGTGGTCGATCAAGAAAAGAACAGCTAAAGATGGCTCAAGAATTTGGTTTTGATAATCCACCAAATGCTGGAGGCGGTTGTTTGCTTACTGATCCTGCATTTTCAATTAGAGCAAAAGATCTTTTCCACCACACTGAGACACCAAACACAAACGATATTGATCTTCTAAAGATTGGAAGACATTTCAGATTTGATGAAAAAACAAAATTCATTGTAGGAAGACACAAGGATGAAAATGAAATGCTAAAGGCTCTTGCATTACCTGGTGATATTTTGTTTGATGCAAAAGATCATGTCGGTCCAATCTCACTTTTGCGCGGAGAAGATTCTGAGAAAAATTTGAAATTAGCTGCAGCTATCGCAGTACGATATTCGGATGCACCAAAGGACCAACAGAGTATAGTATTGACAGAAAAGGATGGTACAAAATCAGAGATTTCTACTGGTTCGATTTTAGAATCAGAATACCTACAGTATAGAATTTAGTCATGCAAGCTAATCTGTGAATTGCAATTGACTAGAAAGACTTTTTGAGGGAGTTGATCGCTATCAAAGGTATGCAGCAGCAAAAGGCTCCCACCTACCTCAAGGCAATAACTTTGAGGGACTATAGTGATGTACATAGTGTAAAGGAGGATATCAAAAAGGGAATGATTCTAGTTCTCAGGGTAACCCCACTTGCACAAAAAAATGTGGATGAGCTTAGAAAGGCAGTTGAAGAAATTTACAGCATTGCAAAAAATGCAGATGCAGATATTGCAAGACTCGGTGAAGAAAGAATCATTGTCACTCCATCTGGCGTAAAGATTTGGAGAGCCGAGTACGATCTAAAGTAATCTAATTCCTTCTTGTACTTGAGGACAGGTTGTTGCAATTCTAAACATTCTGTGTACTGAGCTTGCCAAGTTTTCACACTTGCGTCGCTCACCGTGATTTACAATTACTCTTCTTAGTTTTGGTCTTAGTCTGTGAATATATGACATCAATTGGTTGTAATCACTGTGACCACTGAACCCGTCAAGTTTTTCAGTTGAGCAGTTGATATTGATAACCTCGATCTTTCCATCCTTGCCGACAACAGAGACTTGTCTTGAACCATCAAGAACTCTTCTGCCAAGTGTACCATTTACCTGATATGATACAAACAAGATCTTGTTTTTCTGGACTGGTGCAATATTTTTAAAGTATTCAAGCACTGGTCCGCCCTCTAGCATACCAGATGTTGCCATGATAATTGATGGACCTTCACGCAATGGTTCTTCTCTTGCATCAGAATGTTCAATGTTTGTGAAATATTCAGAATCAAATGGATTATCATCTGTCTCAAGGATCTTTTGTCGTAGTTCTCGTGCAAGATATTCTGGATACGATTCATGTATTGCAGTTGCCTCTGAGATCATTCCCTCTGTAAATACTGGTGCTTCCATTAACTGTCCTTGCTTCATGTATTGATCGATTACCATCATCAGTTCCTGTGCACGACCTACTGCAGGAATTGGGATCAATACTTTTCCGCCGTTTCGTAATGTCTCGTTTACCGATCTAATGAAAGTGCCTTCAACTTCTTCTCTTGATGACTGGATGTCTTCTTTTGCACCATAGGTACTCTCAATCAGTAACGTCTCAACTCTTGGAAAATTCCAAGATGCGCTCTCAAATAGCATGGATTTTCCATACTTTAGATCGCCTGTATAGACAAAGTTGTGATTACCGTTTCCGATGTGAAAGTGGCAGCTTGCAGAGCCCAAAATATGACCTGCATTTGAAAATACTAGTTTGATATCAGGTGAGATATCTGTGACTGTTCCATAAGATAATGGAATGGTTTGTTTCATGACCTGCTTGACATCGCGCTCAGAGTACATGGGTACTCTACCCTGTGCTGCTGCAACCTTGATTGCATCAAGCTGGATTAGGTTCATCATTGGTAAGGTTGGCTCTGTACAGTAGATTGGACCCTTGTAGCCATACTTGAACAAGACAGGTAAGAATCCGGTGTGGTCCAAGTGGGCATGGCTGATTACTACGGCATCAAGCTCGTCTAGTGTTATGTTTGGCCAGTCAAGGCGTGGAAATGCCTCTATTGGATTCTTTGCACCAGGGTTTATGCCACAATCAATTAGGATCTTACTTTCATGAGTGGTAAGCAGCATACAAGATCTTCCTACCTGGCTAAAGCCTCCAAGTGTCATCAGTGAAACCTCTGCATCTTCAGAGAGTTTTGGACGGAATATTTGCTCACCTACTTGTCTTAGGTGCTTGCTTCGCTCAGTTGAAGAAATTTTAAGATTATAGTTTATAGTTTGAATGGTAGAAGACTGGCTTGCAGTTGCTTTTCTGATTCGTATTCTCCAGCCTGTCTTTGAGACAAGTTCGGGCATGTTAAAGGCATCAGGGTTGTTAAGAAGCCATGGACGTTTTACATCCACTGTCATCTCGCCTGTTGCAGTATCAAAGAATGTTCCTCCAAGTTCTGCCTCTTTTGGAAGCATTTGAGTTAGAATTTGTCTTGATTCTTCCTCGTTCTTTCTGATTGATTCTTCAGTTCTTACTACAATTCTTTTTTTGATTACATTTACCATGTTGGAGATTACTTCGTTGTGCTCCATCAGGTATTTTGGATTCTTTGTATAAATTGCAATTCTTGGACCTTCATAATCTATCTTGGTTACATCAGCTTCTTTTGGAATACTTTGCAGTATTGTTGCCATTATGTTTTGGGCTGGAGATAGTTCACGTTGTGCTTGTTTTCTTTGCATTAAATCACTAAAGCGTAATTATGGCCTTTTTCTGTTCTTTTGTCAAGAGTCGGTATCCGTCCTTGTCTATTATTGCGACATTGATTCCATCACCAGTTCCAATGTTTCTGGTGATTGCAGCTTTTACCGCTCTTAGGGCAATTGTTTTTCCCTCTTCTACTGTTAGGCCATCACGGTACTCGTTTTCCAAGAGACCGTATGCTACTGGAGAACCACTTCCTGTTGTTACGTATGTTTTTTTGTCAAGTGATCCAAACATATCGATGTTGTAAAGTGCTGGACCTTGCTGGTCATATCCTCCAACGAGGATGTCTGCAATGAATGGATAGTATCTATTCTGGAAAAATATCAACGATGCAAGTCTTGCAATTGACTTGATTGGTAGATACTCTTGTTTATCAATTCTGTGTATGTTTGAATGATATCGCAACATGTCTGTTACATTTTGTGCATCTGCAACGCCTCCTGCAATTGTCATTCCTGCATGATGATCGATCTTTTGGATCTTCATTGTATTGTTATTTGCTATGAAATATCCTGCGCTTGCTCTCATATCTGCGCATAAAACGACACCGTCAGTACAACTTATTCCTACTGTAGTTGTTCCATGGTATGTGTGTTGTTCAATATAGTCTGACAAATAACTTTCTCCTAACTTGAGATTACTTCGGCTTGCATAATACCCGCTTAAATAACTTTGGATTATTCAGGATATCGATAAATAACCAAGTTCCAAGTGGAAATCATGGCTTCTCACATAATGGAGCTACCAAGGAAGATACTCATAGGTGAGAACAATATTTCCGACATAGGAGATTTTCTGGTAGGCCTATCAAAACCAAAGAAGATTTCTTTAGTTTCAGGAGATCAGGTACGAAAGATAACTGACAAAAAGATTTCTGCTTCGCTTTTAGATTCAAAGATCAAGTATGTGTGGCACAGAAGTACAAGCAATGACGTAGAGGCTGCAAAAAAGACACTTGATGAAATAAAAAAAGACAAGAGCGATTTGATAATCGGTATTGGAGGCGGCAGGTCTGTTGACATTGCAAAGATGATTGCGTTTACATTAAAGAAATCATTTGTAAGCATACCAACCTCTGCTTCACATGACGGCATTGCAAGCCCCTTTGTTTCATTGCGTGGAGACAAGCCCTATTCCATAATTGCTACAGCACCTCTGGGGGTCTTTGTTGATATTGCAATTTTGAAAAAGGCTCCAAGGAGACTTTTAGCAAGCGGTTGTGGCGATCTTATGGCCAAAGTTACTGCAGTACGAGACTGGGAACTTGCAAGAGACAACGTTGGGGAATATTTTGGAACGTATGCTGCAAATCTTGCATCAATGAGCGCAAAGATAGTTATTGACAATTCAAAAGATTTTAAGAAAAATCCAGACGTTAGAATGATTGTAGAGGCATTGATAAGCTCAGGCGTAGCGGCTTGTATTGCTGGAAGCAGCAGACCATGCTCTGGCGCAGAACACTTGTTTTCTCATGCAGTTGATCATCTCAAGCCAGGAATTGGTCTACATGGAGAGAAATGTGGCATTGGTGCAATACTCGTTGCAAAGATCCAAGGTCAAGACTGGAAGAAAATAATCAAGA
>DATEZN010000217.1:0-4866 GCA_035255545.1 Nitrosotalea sp.
TCAATAATGCACATAAATGGTGAAAGTCTCTTCTCAATCTCACTTAGACAGTATAGACAATTTCATTACAGCCATAGTGATTGATGATGACAAGGATACAGTATCTGTTCTATCTGACTTTTTGCTGATAAAAGGTATCAAAGTGATTGGAAGGGGATATGATGGATTAGAGGCAGTTGAGATCTACAAGAGGCTTAGGCCAGATGCCGTATTTTTGGATGTCATGATGGAAACATATGATGGATTATACGCATTAGAGAAAATTAGGGAAATGCAGAATGATGCCATTGTCATAATGGTTACAGCAGACTTGACAAATGACACCCATGAGAGATTATTAGAGCTTAATGCATCTGCCATAATTTACAAACCTTATGACATTAATGAGATAATGCATATTTTGAATAAACTACATACGCTCAAGGTGGTTTCATAAATGAAACAAGAATTATTTGAAGATTTAGCATCTCAAAAAACCCTTCTCAAAGAGATGAATTCTGAGCTCAAGAAACGTGTTGATAGTTTGGAAACAGGTACAGTAAGTCTTGAACATGATATTTCGGAGAAAGAAAAGATAATCGAAGAGCTTCGTGAAGACAAGAAAATGTTAACTGGCTTGTTAAAGAATGAGCCACGTAAAAACAAGATTTTACGAAATGTGACAATAGTAGCTGCACTAGGACTAGCAGTTTTCATCTTTATTTCATACGTACCAAGCGATTTACAATCACTTTACAATTCTAACAGTACACCACTCAAAACACAATACCTGATACAAAACCTAAGAGGTAATGCAGTTGACACATGGAAACCATGGCATCTTGTAAACAATCAACCTCTAAACATCAATATATTAAATGCAGACATGGTGTCAAAAGAAAAAATAGATGCCATCAAGGATGCCATACTCTCAGAAGAATCTGTAAAAATAGACAATTCTTTACTTGGTAGGGGACCAGTTGGTACGGTTTCAACATATTACAAAGGATGGGAAGGGGCAATTCAAAACATGCAAACTGAAAAATCAATGTTTTACATACCAACCAAATTCAACATAATCCAATCACCAACTGAAGAGGGAGATATCACAATAGTTCTCTCAGACCTTGAAGATCCAGACGGATACTCGGGATACACTAAAACTATTACAGACGGACAGGAGACACTAAAAGCAGCAATAACAATTTACGACGTAAACAATCTTTCACCTGATCGACTCGGTGCCATAGTTAGACATGAGTTTGGTCATGCATTGGGACTGGGACACTCTACTGATGAAGACGATTTGATGCATTATGTAATTGAGACAAACTTTCCGTTCATATCAGATTGTGACATGAATGCTGTAAAGGAACTATACAATGACAAGGATCTAAGCGATATTACATGTGGACCGCAAAAATCGGCTTAGGCTTTTGCCTTGAATTGGAAGAATACTTCTTTTCTTGTTCCCTCTTGATCCCAGGCAGCAACCTTGTATCGTCCAGGAATTTTCCATTGTTTTGTATCAAATCGTAGAACGTTAGAGTACGATCCCTTTTGTGAATTTAGATACTGGTCTTCACTGAACACTTCTTTTTCAGAAGGATCAAAGATAACCAAATGCATTGCTTGTTTTGGAGAAAGTGTTTCATAATCTAATTTTATCTTGACATACTCTCCTTCGGTGTATATTGCCTTGTCAAGATTTATCAGTATTTTATTTGGCATTACAGACAATCGTTTTAATGGAATTTAATAGTCTTATGACATCATATTGGGGTCAATAGCTGCATGTGTGAATTTAGAGTTATTCCAAACTTGTCTGCAAAACCTGAAGCAACCTCCAAGACATACTGTGCCTGTGTTATGTCTTGGCCATATATCGTACAAGGATCTGCAATACATGCAGGAGCATTTTTTTCTATATGCAAGACATTTCCTGAACTGTCAAGCCAGATAATATCAATAGGAAACTGCATTTCTTTCATCCATATTGAGATAACCTGAGGTTGTGCAAATGGAAAGAGCATGCCCTGACTGTATGACAAAGGAGTATGATATTGCAACCCTTTGTTTTGTCTCTGCGGTGTGTCTGCAATTTCAATATCAAGTAACACATTACCTATCTTGATTTTTCCTGTTGGTAGATCAGTCAAATTGGGGACGGCATTATTTTGTGAAATTGGCAGAGATATCATACCATTTGAAGCAAGATATTGTATTGCTCCTGCAAATTCATCATTAGATATAGAACCTGACGACCAAGACTGGGCATCATCTTTAACCCACGAAGGAATTTGGGAGGTAACATTATCTGATAGAGTAGTTTGTGGGATATCCACTAATTTGTTGTCAATCAGATATTGTATATCCTGAATAAATTGTGCATCAGTCATTGAACCATCAGACCAAAACTTGGCATCATCTTTTATCCATGATGGAATCAAAACCTGACCAGTCGCATAGTTGGAATAGGAAATTTTGTTTGTGTCAATTAATTTGTATGATTGCTGATCAACTGAAACCTTACCACCTACATTTACAACATGTGAGATTGCAAGCTGTATCAATATTCCAGTATCTTTGTCAAATTGCACCAGAATAGAATTTGTCTGATTGTTGGTTTGAGCAGACAATACATCTCTTGTATAGTTGTTAAATTGCACAGATTCTTCATGATATGCACTGTTTAGTTTTAGAGGAGTTGGTAGAAGATACATGAAATTAGATGCATTACCACTTGGTCGTGCAAACAGTGCTTTTGTGAGATCAAGGGTATCATATTCAGATGCAGGTGAATCATTTTGTACTGCACTTGTTTTTACTGTAATATTCTTGTTGTCAGTGGGATTTTCAAAGTCAAATTGTATAGTTTGGTTTAGATCAGATGTTGTAATCTGATACTTGAGATAATCTCCAGGTAATACACATATCTGGTTTGTTTGACACTCAGGGTTTTGAGTTGGAACGATAGAATTTTCAGGCAGAGTTGTCACCTCACTTTGCGGAGCATTTGGTGGAAGACTGGTTGATGGTCCCTGTCCATATATCACCATTACAGGAATTTGATTTCCAGAAGGAGATGTTACTGATGCAGAATACGGTGAACAAACTTTGGAAAAATCACCTTGCTGGCAGTCATTTTCTAGTGCCTGGATGTAATGAACCCATGAAACTGCAATAGTATCAGGCTCTCCAAAATATCGTAATGAGAAATGCGATAATTCATGAGACAAGATCCAGGCTCCGGCCCAGCTTTCTATCTGAGCATCACAAGAACAAACATAGATTGCTTGCATACCAGTGCCGGTTATTTCATACATTCCGTAAAATCCCTGTTGGACTAGCTGTTGACCAACAGTATTATCAGATATCACAACCGGAAGTGTAAAGGTAGACAGTCCAGAAAAATATGATTGATAATTCTTTAGTGGAATACAGAGTGAGCCTTGCAGATCATGTGATATTCCATACAGTGAAAGATATTCATCGGTAACTACCTGATAAAATTTCAAACTCTTGTATTCAGAATCAGAACACTTGTCATTTTCTGTTATGTAAAATACAGCATATGATAGATTTGGACTGTTTTGGTTTTTTTGTTGTTGGAGTGTTTTAAAATCTTGAACTGTAGAATTTGTTTGTGCAAATGACGGTACAGTAGACATGACCAAAAGAAATACCAAGACAATTGGAAGAATGGTTTTTTTCATTTAGTGAGATTGAGATGTATCTCTGTATTATATGACTTTAATTGTTAAAAGTACATTTGCCAGCATACAATATTT
Source organism: Nitrosotalea sp. (assembly GCA_035255545.1). Classification (GTDB taxonomy): domain Archaea; phylum Thermoproteota; class Nitrososphaeria; order Nitrososphaerales; family Nitrosopumilaceae; genus Nitrosotalea. The sequence continues at coordinate 3,771 of DATEZN010000217.1, forward strand.
CATGCCAGAGATAGGTTCAATCAAGTAACATTGTTCTCGGAATCTTTAAGTTTTGTAATATAGATCAACAGACACATGGCAGAAAATAATCCGGACCTTCGAGAAAAGATAGTTGAAAACAGAGGTACGTGGAAAAAATTACAGTTAAAGATACCAGGTCTAAAGGAATACCGCAATCTTGAAGATTTGAGAGCAGCAGACCAGTTGCTACGCAAACAAGTATCAGACAATCTAAACGAGTCCAAGTCCAAAATAGAGGATCTACGAAGAGCCATAACAACAAAAGGTGATTTTAGCAACCTTACTCTAGTTGGAAATACAATATCAGAGATACAGAGGATAGCAGGCGTAGTACAGCATTCCCAGCAAGGATCTGCTGGAATATCACCAAACATACGAATTGACGATGGAGTTCTTAACAAATTATATGAATATGATTTTAATTTTGTAAACACTGCAGAACAGATCTTTTCAACATGTTCAAATTCTGTATCAGAATATAATTCAGGCAAATCGGCACAAGACATTACATCAAACATTAATTCCATGCTTGATACTCTTGATAATTCTTGGAGACAACGATTAGAGTCAGTTGAAAACATCAAGGTTACAAAGTGATAAAAATGGCAAAGATTGGAGATTGTTTGTAAATGTTTGGACGTAAAAAAGATCAAGATTCTGGAGGAAGTGTAGCTGGTTCAACTACCATAGAGTGGGAATCACAATACAAGGAAGGTAATGTCATGTGGAAGGTTCCACGATTGATTAGACTCAATGACAACATTGTAGTTCGAGAAGATGAGGTTGCAGTATTTTTCAGAGATGGTAAAGTTTTAACTTATTTTGACAAGCCAAACAGATATGCACTGACAGATTTTAATGCACCAATCGTAGGTGGACTCTTGAAGTTTTTCACAGGAGTAGAGCAAGCGGCTGAAGTTTATTATTTACAAAATAGATACATTGATGGTAAGTTTGGTTCACAGGGACCATACCAGTTTGTCGACCCTGTTCTTGGCATAGTAAATTTGAGAATATTTGGTGAATTTAGATGGAAGATATCATCTCCTGAAAACTTTGTGAATCAATTTGTTGG
>DATEZN010000218.1:0-2662 GCA_035255545.1 Nitrosotalea sp.
AAAATATCACTTTAACATCCTTGTCCTTTGCAATCTGAATTATTCTTTGAATATCTTGTGGAGGTACATCTACTTCTGGGGCCATTCCACTTATCCATACATCATGTATACCATACCTGTTTGAAAAATAATTAAAGGCATTATGAAATGATACAAAAGTATCTTTTTTGCAGTGTGACAGTCCAGTTTTTATGTCGTTATCTAATGTAGCTAATTTTGCAATGTATACATTTGCGTTATTTTCATAATATGCAGCATTTGTAGGATCCGCTTTTTGCATTGCATTCTTGATATTTGTCACTTCTTGCTCTGCAAATATTGGATCATTCCACACATGTGGATCCATTCCTCCCTGCGCTAAAATTTCCTTGTCATCTTCTGCAGAATCTGCTTTTAGTAAAGGAATACCATCGGTGGCCTTTACAAATGTCATATTTTGAAATTCTCCGGATTCCATGTATTTGGAAATGTATGCTTCCATACCAGCCCCATTGTAAATGAAAAGTTTTGTTCCCTTTAGATCTTCAATCTGTTGAATACTTGGTTCCCATTCATGTGGTTCTTCTCCAATTGGGAGAAAACTATACACATCAGTTTTGTTACCGCCCACATTTCTTGCAAATTCATAAAGTGGGAAAAAAGATGCGACCACTTTGAGTTTATTATCTGATAGATTTTGTGTGGAGTTTTGTTGTGATTGAAGAAGATTTTCATTTGCAAATACAATAAAAATTGTGATTGTAACGATAATTATGCCTCCAATTATTATTGTCTTGAGTTTATTCAACATCATTTTTGTTCGTAAGTTATTAATAAATCTATAAAATCTTAATAACTATTGCTGCTAAACTTATAAGATACTTAATAATAATTATATCATGCCCATAGTCTCAATATCTCTAAATGATGAGATCCTATCTGAATTAGACAGGATACAGAAAACAATGGGATTTTCTGGCAGGTCTGAAATTATTCGAGCTGGCATAAGAAATCTAGTGGCCGAAGAAAAGCAACATGGTACACTATCTGGACTAATCCATGCTATTCTCATGATTGTTCATGATGAAGAATCAGAACAGATCGTGACAGGAATCAAACATAATCATGAGGATTTAATCGGTACTCATCTACATAGTAAAGTAGATGGTAACAAATGCATGGAGCTTTTCTTATTGCATGGAGATGCTGAAAAGATTAGTATCATGACACGCGATTTTCAGACAAACAAGAAAATGGATAATGTTAAACTTGTTACCATGTAAAAACTTATTTTTCTATACTATTCCATTTTCATTTAGAATTAATGCAAGGAGTGCCGCACGCGTATCTTTTCCATATTGTGCTTGTTGAAAGTATTTGGCTTGTTTTGTAGAATCAATTTCGTGTGATATTTCATCAAGACGCGGTAGAGGATGCATGATGATGGCATCGTCTTTTAGTTTCTTTACTAGTTCCTGATCAATTTTATAACTTCCTTTAACTTTTACATACTCTTCAATGTCGGCAAATCTTTCTTTTTGTATTCTTGTTACATATATCACATCTAGATCATCAAGATTTTCTTCTAGATCACTAGTTTCAGTGTATTGAAGTTTTTTTCTTATTTCATACGTCGAGTCAGCACGGATTTTAAGTGACTGTGGAGATATTAGTTTTACATCAACGTTGTAATTGCTTAATGCATACAAAAGCGAATAAACGGTTCTGCCATATTTTAGATCACCAACAATTCCTATTTTAAGACCATCAATTTTCTTTTTCTCTTTTCTAATAGTATAGAGATCAAGTATTGCCTGTGTTGGATGTTCTTCGGTACCACTTCCCGCATTAATTAGAGGTTTTTCTGATATCTCTGCTGCAAATCTACTAGAACCATCAAGTTGATGCCTGAGAATTAGAACATCAGAATACAAAGACATGATTTTTACGGTATCAGCAAGACTTTCACCCTTTTTTGCAGATGAAGAAGAAGCATCAGCGATTCCAAGAGAAGTTCCACCTATTGATGCCATGGCTGCCTCAAAACTTAATCTAGTTCTAGTACTAGGTTCAAAAAACAAGTATCCAAGGGTTTTTCCACGTACTATTTCCCTTCTTTCATTTTGATTCATTTCAATTATTTTGTCTGTTGCTTGAAAAACGGTTTCAAACTTTTGTTTATCAAAATCTCTCACTGAGACAATATCTTTTTGGAAAAAAGAATTGCTCATTAGTAATTCACTATTATATATGAGTAGTATACAAACTATTCCAATGTCAGAATCGGATCTTATTGTAAGAAGAATAAAAAATGGAACTGTAATTGATCACATAGAATCTGGAAAAGGTTTGAAGGTACTAAGTGCATTAGGAATAGATGGTGGAGATGGAAATGTTATCACAATCGCACTCAATGTTCCAAGCTCCAAGGTTGCAAAAAAAGATATTATAAAAGTAGAAAATAAATTTTTACAAGATAAAGATACTAACAAACTTGCATTAATTGCCCCAAAGGCAACAGTAAACATAATTCAAGATTACAAATTAGTTGAGAAGAGACGCGTCACATTACCAAATCAAATAGAGAGAATTTTTCGATGTTCAAACCCAGACTGTATAACAAATAGTGGTGAGGACATACAACCAATCATGGATGTAGTTGACAAAACAGGCATTGTTCTAA
>DATEZN010000219.1:0-2941 GCA_035255545.1 Nitrosotalea sp.
CTCAACAAGTGCTTGTCAAATTCAGTCAATCGTTTTCTAAGATCTTCTCTTACTGTTCTTGTGAGTGGATGATCTTTTGGTTCCTTTCTAGATTTTGTCCAACCTGTCATGGCTCTTGAAATTGCAATTGCACTTGCATAAGATTGTCCGACAAAACCTCCACCCTTGACCTTTATTGAAAGATCAATCTTGTTTCTTAGTTCTCCTGCAACTTCCAATGGGCCTAGCATGATTTCTCGTGCTACTTCTTGTTGAACCATTTCTACTGGAATATTGTTAATTCTTACACGACCTACTCCTTTTGTGATATATGCATGTGCACGTGCGGTCTTTCTAGATGCATAATAGCTTTCTAATTTCACCATTATTCGTGCCACCCAACCGTTTTACCTAATTCTCCAAGGGTTGTATAATATGGAGAAGGTCTTCTAATTTTAGCATCATCAAATTGTGTTGTTTTCTTTGATCTTAATTCGTTTGGTACTCCAAGATAAGCTCTTAATCTTTTCAAAGCTGTTTGACCTGATGGCTTGTTCTTTGGTAACATTCCTCGTACCATTCTACTTATGATAGTGTCTGGTCTACGGGGGTGGAATGGACCGAATTTAGGATTATTGATACTTGCAATTTCCAAGAACTTTCTATATTCTTCTATGATCATTTTTCTGTCTCCTGAAACCATGATGTTTTCTGTATTGACAATTGATACTCTATTTCCTTTTATGAGTAATTTTGCAACATGGGAACAAAGTCTACCTGCTATCATGTTTGTTCCGTCAACTATGATTGTCTGTGGTTGTGCTACACTCTTCTTTTCTGTTGATTTTACTTCGGTAACTTGTTTAACCAATTATTTTCACTCCCTTTCCTGTTGGATGATTCTTGATAATCTCAGATATGTCTAATATTTTTCCGCCTGACTGGATTATTTTTTTTGCACCGGTAGTTGATATTGAAAATGAACATAATGTTATTTTGTGTGAAAGACTTCCAGTTCCTAAAATTTTACCTGGAACTACAACGACATCATTGTCTGATACAAATTTATCTAGTTGACCTAAATTCATTGTTCTTTTTGCTCTGGTCGGTTTTAAAGCCAGATCTGCTAATCTCTCCCATATTGGGGCATTGTTTTTCTTATAAGCACCACGCAAGGTCTTCACCATTTGAATAACAATCTGATTAGTCATGTGTAATAATGCCCATTTTTACCCAAATATAATATATGCTCAGTCAAGTGTGGCTACATTCTTTTGGAATTCGCCTAGTCTTTTTTCGAGTTCTTCAATAGATGCACGTAGGACTTCTTTTGGAGTCAAGCTACCTGTTGTCTCTATAGTCAAAACGTGTTCATCGGGATTATTTGTAGATGTAAGGGCTGAAACTGTAGCAGAATTCCATTTGGCATGATCGCTACCCCTACCTAGTCTTGCATATGCCTCCACTTTTAATTTCTGACTTGGGGCTAGTGCAACAATTGGAATATTGGGACTGACTGGCTTGACAACTTCGTCCTCTGAACTAATTTCAGATGATGTGATTGTGCGAGTTGTATCTGAATTGCCTGAATCCAGCATGAGTAATACTCTGCATCTACTACAGCCAAGTTCACTGTGGCAGTCACATGCAGATGGTTCTACAAATCTTTCAAGATCTGTTCTCAGTGGCATCATAGCAAGTCTATGAGCCACTCCCTCATCCGGTAAAACTGAGGAATTTTCAATAATTATGACATCATCAACAGAGAATGTGGGAATTCCTGCTAGGCAAATTCGTCTAAGTGCATTAGCGTATTGAACAGGTATGCCCTTTAACTTTACAACCATAGTGTTACCACTTTCTTGTACAATCTCTAAAGAAGTCAAAGCTTATGAAAAAGGACTGAAATTCCAAATAAAAATCTAGCGAGTTTTTATCTATAGATAAATACTGAGCATGATTACCTCAATTATGGATACTAAAGTAACAATTGTTCGATTTTCAGTAGAAGGCGAAAAATTTGAGATATTGGTAAAACCCGATCCTGCCTTGGAGTTCAAGTTAGGCAAGCGCAAGGATATTTCAGGTGTATTGATCTCAGATGAGATTTATTCTGATTCCAGTAAAGGTACTAGGGCATCTACTGAGAAATTGATGAAGGCATTCAAAACTGCAGATGCAACTGCGGTTGCAACTATAATGCTTCAAAAAGGAGATCTGAATCTTACTACGGATCAACGAAGAAAGATGGTCTCTGAAAAACGTAAACAGATAGTGGATTTTATTTCAAAAACATATGTTGATCCAAGATCACACTTGCCGCATCCACCAATTAGAATAGAACAAGCTATGGATGACGCAAGAGTATCAGTCGATCCTTTCCAAAATACTGATGAACAGATCAAAGAAATTATTGAACAGCTTCGTTCAATAATTCCATTAAAATCTGAAAACATGCTTCTTGAAATTTTAGTACCGGCACAATTTGCAGCCCAGTCTTATTCTGTCTTAAAGTCATTTGGAACTTTGAAAAAAGAAGAATGGCAAGCAAACGGTGCACTTAAAGTAATACTAGATATACCGGCGGCGGCAAGGGCAAATGTAATGGATAGGTTAGGTTCTGTAACAAAAGGTACTGCTTCTATTGAGGTTTCGAAATGATGGATGTAAAAAGAAGATACGTTATTCCTGGTGATGTAATAGCAACTGGACCTCTACGACCAGAACAAAATGTGTATCAAGATGGTGATAGAATGATTTCAACATGTGTTGGTATATCTGAAATTTTTGAAAATTCTGTTAAAGTAATTCCTCTCACTGGGGGATATATGCCAAAGTCAAATGATTTGGTCATTGGCAAAGTAATTGGAACCTCACCACTTTCTTGGGAATTTGATATCAATTCATGTTTTGTTGGATTTTTACCTGCTCAAGATGTTTTTGGTAGAGATTATTCTCCTAC
>DATEZN010000220.1:0-3043 GCA_035255545.1 Nitrosotalea sp.
CAGATAATGGCGGTAATCTCTACATTGTAGAATGTAAGATAAAAGGTAATCAAGACATGAAAACTATTCGTGGTCAAATTACTGATTACGCAGCTGGTTTATGGTCTGAAAAAATTTCATGGGAGAAATTTCAATTACTCATTGAAGAAAGTTCTTCTCCTCCTGTAACTCTAGATAAAATTCTTGAATTGAAAATGAAAGAAGATAAAGATAATATTCAATATGTAAAAAAACAAATCGAACAAAACTTTGAAAATGGAGAATATTTTCTTGTTTTTGCAGTGGACCAAATGAATCGCGGTCTTAAAGATGTTATCGACTGGCACAATGATAAACTCGACCAAGGCAACAAATACCCAATGTTTTCATTAGAATTAAAAAGATATCCAAGTGAAGGCGAAAAACCTGAATCAATTGTAATGCAGAATTATCCATATAATCTGGGCGAAATAAAAATTAAAAAACTTGGTGAAAAAAGAAATGATAACACTGAATCTGATTGGGACCAGATTTTCAAAAAGGCGGATTTAAAAAATGAAGAAAAAAATAAGATAAACGATTTTACACAAAAATTGAAGAAAATGGTAGAAGATGACAAAGGAAGAATAGATTATGGTAGTGGAATGCCGGTATTTATGCCGAAATTCTTTTCTTCTGATCAGAGATCTGCCATAAAATTGAAAGCAGATGGTGGCATGAATCTGCAATTTCACCTTCTTGAAGGCGAATATCGAGCCGAAGCCGACGAATTCAAGAAAGATCTTTTCAACATTCCCGAATTGCGACGGTTAATTGAAAAAAGTAGAAGTAAAGGAACCGTGCCCCTGAAAATTGATGAATGGCTTCCTCACAAGGATGAAATTTTACAAATTTTGATCAAAGTTTTTGTACGTAAATAACTGTCAAAACTAATTTTGAGAACACTTTACTATTTTTGAGGAGATGAAAGTTAGTAGATTAGTTACGTTATGCACTAGCTGTTGTTCAACAATCACACAGAACTTAAAGATGATTTTTTCATACACCTTTTCAATTAAAATCAAGTTACCATGAAATATTTTTCACATCAAATGACCATACTTTGAACGAAACTCATTCTCTTGTTTCTCAATTTTTTTAAGATATGATTTGAACTTGTCCATATCATTTGTAGCCTTGTCCAACGTTTTTTTGCTTTTCAGTATAGTTTTTCGTATACGTTTTTGCCTAGTCTGCCACTCTTTTGACGAAAAATCATGTCTGTTTTGTTCATCCCGTATCTTCTTGATGTATCTTGTACCTGGAGATGCTGCAAGTCCGGAATAACGCTTGCCCATTATCATACCAGCATCAGTTGCAGCAATAGATGCAATGTCTCTCTCCAAGGTACGCAAGCTAGTCTCAAAACCTACACTTGCAAGTTTCTTCAAAATCAAGCTCTTGTCAACCTCCAACCCCATGTCCTTTAGCTCTTGGATTGCTCCTATCTCAAACATCTGTCGTTTCTTGATGTATGACATGTCATTTTTGTCTCCCCTACTTTTAGAATTTTTTCCACTCAAATTAAGAATCTCCAGTGTTTGCAAACGGGTCGTCCGAGTCATCGTCTTCATCTTTCCAGATAAAATCATCATAGTGCTTTTCTACTGCATCAAGTGCCTCATTTTTAGCAAGCCTGTTTTTCTGCACATCAGTAACAGCTCCTGCCTTTTTGTAGCTCTTGACCAAATTTGCATGCAGTTTCACACCTTTCTTTATGCCGTTCCACCAGTTGACATCAAGTGTCTTGCCAACCACATCTGGAGACATTTCCAACTTGTACTGTTTTCCATACCCATGTCGTCCTCGCGAAGTTGCATGCGATACAACGACTCCCATCCCCTCCATTTCATTGAGGATCTCAGAAATTCTTCGATAGCTCAAAGGCGGCACATTGTGTTGCCACACGTGTTTATACTGTTGCACTATGATAGATGTAAAATGCCATTCTTCTTTACTAAGATAGGTTATCCTTGCAAGGGATGCAAGCAATCTCCTGAAATTGTACGACGCGTCAGTCAAGATATTTTCCAACCTGTCTTGGTGTAACTCTCTTGCAGCCCAATCCACGTGGTATGTATTCAGTGGTTGGCCTGAAGAACTTGCAGACTCGGCAGCAACACGCAGCAAATCAATTGCCCTTCTTGCATCACCGTGGTCCTCTGATGCAAGTTTTGCACAACGCTCAAGCACCGCATTATCAATTTTTAATGCAAACGCCTCTTTGGCTCGCTCTTCAAGTATTGTCAAAACATTTCCATGGTGGTACGGCGCAAAAAATATTTCAGATGTGCCAATTCTTGACTTGACCCTGTCCTCGATATTATACTCTGCAAGAACATCATTTGAAATTCCAATGACTGTAAACATGAGTCCTTTTTTGGAAAGATCCCCTCCAAGCTCAATCAACTTGTAGATAAAATCTGAAGGTCTACCCCTTGGGTCGTTAAATATTGTATCAAACTCGTCAAGAACCATGATAAATAATCGCTTTGGATTCTTTTCCAGTCTTTGGCTGATTGCAAGATTTATCCTGTCAAATGCGGGGCTGCCTGCACTGTTTGATCCTCGCACAATGTCTTGGCCAAGTTTTTCTAAGATCAGGTTTGTGGCAGCAAAGATTGTGCCTGCACTTCTAAGGTTTACAAAGATATGATCAAACTCTGCCAATTCCTTTATGACATGTTGAACAATTGTGGTCTTTCCAGAGCCACTTCGACCATATATGGAAATGAATGGAACCACATGACCTTGGCGATACCCTAGCAGCAGCCTGACTAATTTCTCCATTTGCTCAGCCCTACCAAGAATTTTTGTTGGTAATCCCAGAGAGTTCAATGCCTGCTTGTTGGCAAAAATCAAGTTTTCTTGTTCAATCTTGGATACAATGTCAGCCAGGCTTTGGTTTGATGGGGGGTCAGAGGGGGTTGGAAATGGCATGGATATTCTCCACTGGCGACGCGCACACCTAAAACACTAGCATTGAAATTTTTTTATCAATCAGCTCCAAAAAAGAGCTCATTTT
>DATEZN010000221.1:0-9932 GCA_035255545.1 Nitrosotalea sp.
GTACTTGTTCAATATGGTGGACAAACCAAGACACTCGCTTTTGATCCAAGTGATGATACTCCTGGATTGTACACTGCTGCCTTGACTCCTGATCAACTTGGAACTTACAATGTAGTAATACAGGGAACGATAAACGGAACAACAATTCCATCTACTGCTTATCCAATGCAATTAGTTGAAGCCAAGGACAAGTATAACTTTCCTTGATAAATTGTGAGTGCTTATGAAGACTAGAAATTTCATCATGCCTGTAGTCCTCGCTTTGGTACTCCTTGTGATTTCCCCATATTTGGTTCATCCTGCAGAAGCTCACATTCTAAAAACATTCCAAAATGTCTCAGTTAAGATTGGATGGTTGCATGAACCACCATTTGCTGGCGACATAAACGAAATTGATGTCTATGTTTACAATGGAACAAACGATAGTGCACCTGCAATAGCAAACACTGCTCTTGATACCATGAATGTGCTTGTTCAATATGGTGGACAAACCAAGACACTCGCTTTTGATCCAAGTGATGATACTCCTGGATTGTACACTGCTGCCTTGACTCCTGATCAACTTGGAACTTACAATGTAGTAATACAAGGAACGATAAACGGAACAACAATTCCATCTACTACTTATCCAATGCAATTAGTTGAAGCCAAGGACAATTATTATTTTCCTCCAATGACTGGTAATACAGCAGGAATGAATATGACTGGAATGAATAATGTGTCAAGTACATCAAACAACCAAGCCGTACCAGAATTTGGCCCAGTTGCACCACTTGCTCTAGTTATTGCAATAATTGGTGTTGTGGCAGTTACTGGAAGGACTCGAGGATTTCTTAAATTCTAATTTTTTAAACACGTTTTGATTTTGTACCATAACGTATTTATGAAAACAGCGGTTTTTTTATTACAGGATGAAGACAATGAAAATTAAAAACTTGGCAATCTCAGTGGTTGTTATTACTACCTTGATTACACTTTCTCCATATTTACTTCATCCTGCAACGGCTCAAGTATCTCAAACTGTTGTCACTCATCTGGAAAGTGATATTACGGATGCGAAAAACTCCGCCAACACCGCAGTTCAGAGCTACGCTCGAGTTGCACAATCATTTCAGGAAGTAAAAGATTCTATTGATACCTTGTATATGGTATCTCTTGCGGGAATAGGTATTGGTGTAGCTGGAGTTGTCATTGCAGTAACTGCTTTAACAAGAAAAACATCCTGATTAAAATCTAATTTTGGCATTGTGGTAGTAATGTTCTAACTGATTATTTTGTCTCTAAAAGTTCAACAAGACCACATTTTGTATTCTTTGTATTAAGATCTACAAATGCAATCCGACGCTCATCAAAACCTTTTACTGGATTTATAAGAATGGTTGCACCTTTTTTTGCAAGAGATTCTAGTTCTATTTCTATGTCTTTTACTTCAAAACACAAGTGATGTATTCCACCACCTGACTTTGCAAATTCGTTGATTGCCGAGTCTTGTGATGATGGTTCTATTAGCTCCAAGAACGGTTCGCCTATCTTTAAGAGACAAATGTTGACTTTTTGGCTACCTACTGGCATTATTGTGCTTGTAGTCTCAAAATTAAGATAATTTTTGAGCTCACCAAGGGATTGTTGTATGTTACTAACTACAATTCCAATGTGATGCAGTTTCACAAAAGGTGTGGAGTTGTACATGTACTATAATCTAACGATACCTGTTAATTTTATATTGATATTGGATTCCAGTGATATTGTGCTGGAAAAACTAGTCAAAGAATCAAAGGCACTTGAAAAAGCCATTGCTGGAGAAGAACTTACGTATGATGACGGAATTGAGCTAATGTCATATGATAATCTCTACATGTTAGGTGCAGCAGCAGATCTGGTTAGACAAAAAAGAGTTGGCCAGCAAGTAACCTTTGCAGCATCATATTATCTGAATTACACTAATGTTTGCGCTGCAAGCTGCCAAATGTGCGCATTTTATAGAAAAGGAAACGAGTCTGATGCATACACATTATCTGCAAAAGACATTGAAGGTCGTGTTGCGATAGCAAAAAACTTGGGTGCGACCGAAGTCCATATTGTTGGAGGATTTCACCCAGAACTTCCACTAGAGTATTATGAAGAAATGTTCAAAACGATAAAGACTAGTCATCCTGAAATGCACATCAAGGCACTCACTGCTGCAGAAATATTTTTCATAGCACGATTGACAAAAAATTCTGTAAAAGAAGTATTGACTAGACTAAAAACCGCAGGCTTGGATACCATGCCGGGTGGTGGTGCAGAACTCTTTCATCCTGATATAAGAAGTAAAATAGTTCGTGGCAAGTGTTCTGGTCAAGAGTGGCTTGATACTATAGAACAGGCTCACAATCTTGGAATAAAGAGCAATGTAACTATGCTTTTTGGACATATTGAAAAACCTGAACATATTGTTGATCATCTTGTAAAAATTCGAGAGGTCCAAAAAAGAACCAAGGGATTTCTCACATTGATACCACTCAAGTTTAGTCTTGACAATACTGAACTTGAGAAGAAGGAACTGGTAACCTCCGAGAGTTCGTCAACATATGACCTTCGAGTTACTGCTGTATCAAGACTGATGCTTGCAAATCAACTTGACAACATTTCTGTATATTGGGTTGCATTGGGCAAAAAGCTTGCTCAAGTTGCACTCACATATGGTGGAAATGACTTGGTTGGAACTGCTTTTTCTGAGGAGATTTATCGTGCTGCAGGCAAGGGAACAAACTCTTCCATAATTGAATTGGCAAATATGATTAAAGAAATTGGACGAGAGCCTGCACAGCGAGACACATTTTTCAATATTTTAAAAAAATTCTAGACATCTAGTGTAGTTCTAAAAAACGGTTGAAGATTTTGATCTTTTGTGAATGGTTCTAAACCTTGAATGAAAATTCTACAATAACTCTGGTGTTCTACTCTAAATCTCTGTAGGTTTTTGTGTAACTGGTTTTCCTTCTCCACCTTTTTTCTTGCGTTTCAAACCAATGCTAATTAACATGATGAAAAAGCCTATTCCACCAATCATTGCTGCAATGTTACCTAGTCCAGCATTGACTATTTCTGCTTGATTCAATGCGTCTATTTCATCTTGTGACATATCTGTCTTGCCGGTTGGAGTATTTTCATTTAGATATCCATAAACTGAAAAACCTACTGCGAGCATTGCAATGCCTAATACAAAGACACGTTTGTCCACTAGAATAATCTAAGACTAGCTGTAAATAATCTAAGCTATGCGAAGCTCAAATTCTGGAACAAGACTTTTTTCTATTCCAAACTGGAACAAGTTTCTTATTGCTTGTTCTCCAAGTATGCCCATCTCTATTGTTACATCGTTGACATACATTCGAACAAACTTGTCAATTGTTTCCTTTGTCTGTCCTCTACCGTACTGCATTGCGTAATCAAGTGCCTCACTTGGTCTTGCCATGCCGTATACAATTGACTCACGGAAAAACTCATCAAATTTTTTGATGACATCGATTCCAAAATGATTGCTCATGACGTTTACTCCAAGCGGAACTGGCAAGCCTCCGGTACTGTCTCTCCACCAAGAACCAACGTCAAGTAGTTTTACCAAATTCTTTTGATCATATGTAATCTGTCCTTCGTGTATTACCAAGCCTGCGTCAACCTCACCGCTTGCTACTGCATCTGGAATATCACTAAATTTCATTTCTATGTGATCAAACTTGCCAATCATGAGTTCTAGTAGTAGAAATGCCGAGGTGAGTTTGCCTGGAATTGCTATCCTTGATTTTCGCAATTTTTCCGCATCCATGTCTTGCTTTGCAACTACAATTGGACCGTATCCCTTTCCAAAACTACCTCCGCTTCGTAATATGGTGTATTCATCAAGGTATGCACATGCATGAGCTGAGACTGCAGTTACATCAAGCTCATGTTTTAGAGAACGCTTGTTCAGAGTCTCAATGTCTTCAACAACATGTTTTACATTAAAGAGTGGTGATGTAACCTTACCACTTAGCATTCCGTAGAACATGAAAGCATCATCTGCGTCTGGCGTGTGACCTATTGTAATATCCATGATTAGTAATTTTTATGTCTATTATAAAAATCAAGTTTGTGCAGATCATTTCTGACTTATCGATCATCTGATTTTTGTCTAATTCTTGTTTACAAATTTATCCTGTTTGTCTAAAATAAAAAAAGAGATTTGCTTCTCTTCAAATATAAAAAATTATGATATGCTAGTTCTTCCATGATCCATTGATTTTTTTTATAATTCTTCTAAACGTTTAATAGCGGCTGGAAAAGGATTTAGCTAAACCATGAAATTCAAGGCTACAGATCAAATTCTGAGTATTATTGGTAATAAGAAAAATATCAGAAACTTTGGAGTCATAGCTCACGTAGACCATGGAAAAACAACCATGAGTGATAGTCTTTTAGCTTCTAGTGGAATTATCAGTCCATCTGTTGCAGGCCAAGCTTTGGCACTTGATTCAATGAAACTTGAACAAGACAGACAGATGACAATCGTTCAAGCAAACGTTACATTACTTTACGAACAAGCAGGTCAAGAGTATGTTATCAACATGATAGATACTCCTGGCCACATTGACTTTACTGGTAGAGTAACTCGTAGTCTTAGAGCAATAGATGGTGCAGTTGTTGTATCTGATTCAGTAGAAGGTATCATGACACAAACTGAAACTGTAACTCGTCAGGCATTAGAAGAGCGAGTAAAACCTGTTCTTTACATTAACAAGATTGACCGTCTCATAAAGGAGCTAAGATTGCCCCCGGAAAAGATGCAAGAATGGTTGCTTGAAATTATTACAAACTTTAACAGACTAATCGATATTTACGCAGAACCTGAATACAAGGAAAAATGGAAGGTAAGCATTCAGGACGGTAGTGTATCATTTGGTTCTGCAAAAGACAAGTGGGGGTTTAATGCAGATGTTATGAAGAAGAAAGGAATTTCATTCAAGGATATTTACGAAGCATATTCTGAAGGTGGCGATGTTAAAAAACTTGCAGAGAAAGCTCCATTGTATGATGCAGTACTTGGAATGGTCGTAAAGCATCACCCATCACCTGATGTTGCACAAAAATATAGAATCCCAAAAATCTGGAAAGGAGACTTGGATTCTGATATTGGAAAGGCGCTCTTGAACTGTGATGATAATGGTCCTACCGTAATGATGATAGTAAACATGACCGTAGATCCTGCCGCAGGTCCTGTTGCAATTGGTCGTTTATTTTCTGGCAAGATAAAAGACGGTGACCGTATACATTTGATTGATACAAAACGAGAAGGTAGAGTCCAGTCTGTCAACTTTTTCATGGGTAACCAAAGAGAAATGGTGGGAGAGCTTGCAGCAGGAAACATTCCAGCCTTACTTGGATTAGAACATGCAAGAGCCGGTCAAACACTGTCTTCAATCGCAGGTATCCAAGCATTTGAGGGAATCCACTATGTATCAGAGCCTGTCGTACAAATTGCAGTAGAACCAAAACATCCTAAAGATTTACCAAAATTAGTTGAAGCGCTAAACCGTATTACAATTGAAGACCCTAACTTGGTTGTAAAAATCAATGAAGAATCAGGTGAGACTGTCATTGCAGGTATGGGTGTACTACACCTTGAAATTGCTACTGCACTTATTGCTGATGCCAAGGTGGAGATCATAACATCTCAGCCATTGATCAACTATAGAGAAACAATTCGTAGCGGCGCAGGACCTATCATGTCAAAGTCACCTAACAGACACAACAAAATTTTCATGAAGGTTGAACCTTTGGATGAGAAAATTGCTGAAATGATAAGAAATGGAACACTAAACGAGTACAAGGACAAGAAAGAAGTTGCTACTATATTGAAGGCAGCAGGCTGGGATGGCGATGAGGCAAAACGTGTTATGCGATTTGATATTAGGGGTAACGTCGTAGTAGATGGAACAAAGGGTGTCCAGTTTGTTGGTGAATCAACTGATTCTATTTTATCAGGCTTTGAGGATTCTGTAAAAGAAGGTCCTCTTGCAAGAGAACAAGTAAGAGGCTGCAAGTTTACATTCCATCATTTTGTTCCACACGAGGATCCAGCTCACAGAGGCTTGTCACAATTGGGACCAGCTTCTCGAAGAGCTTGTACTGGTGTCATGCTTTTATCGCAACCTGTATTGCTAGAACCAATGCTTGGAATTGAAGTTCGTGTACCGCAAGAAATGATTGGTAACGTTGCAGGTGTAATATCTGGCAAAAGAGGAAAGGTGTTGAACATGGAACAAAAAGGTGTGATACATATCATAACAGGTGAGCTTCCAGCATCTGAGACATTTGATTTATCTGAGATAATGAGAGGACAGACTGCAGGACGTGCCATGTGGAACACCCACTTTAAGGCATGGACTCCAGTTCCAAACTCTATTTTGACCAAAGTAATTGCTGACATTAGAAAGAGAAAGGGACTTGCACCAGAAGTGCCAACTCCAGACGAATACGTCGACAGCGAGTAAAAAGAGTAAGCCCCCCGTTTAGCCGTGGAAATTGAAGCTACTAGATAATTACTCACGTTATGATTAGTTGGAAATTCTTTAAGATCATAATATAAGTAATAATTTTGTGACTCTAAAAGGAAAACAAAATCATTACAACGTCAAACTCCTTCGAGGCTATGGGGTATCAATCCAGTGTTTTTAAAACAAAAAAACAGATACCTATTACAAACCTGTCAGAATACAAATATGAAATAAGATGGAAGACGTTAAACATGATCATCATGTAAATACATTGAAAAAAGAATATCTTGAATCCTATGATGAATTAAGAAAATCACCGAAGGCACACCGTGAATATTCTGATATTTCGAACTTGGTCTGTTGTGATGTAAAAAAATACCATGAAGAATATGGAAAAGAATTAGTGTCAATCATCAAGGCTAGGGAAAGACTGGAAGATTTTATAAATAAACTAGATCGAGAAATCTAATTTTTTCTAGTGGTGGAATTTTATCAGTCTTGAGTTTTACCAAGTCACAAAGGTTGTAAATTCTAACTGCAAATTGAGTTGTTTATGCAACCTGATAGGGTTGATGGTGTAACATCATTTGTTATGGCACCGCCAAAGTTGGCATTGATCAAATCAGCACCGGTTAGATTTGCACCAGACAGGTTGGTGCCAAATAGGTTGGCATATGAGATCTTGGAATGCGTGAGATCTGCGTATGAAAGATTCGCATTGGAAAGGTCAGCACCAGAAAGGTTTGCGCCTGAAAGATTCGCATGAAAGAGGTTAACGCCTACTAGACTACCAGCTTCAAAATCACATCCATGTAAATCTGCATATGGGGTCATGTTGCTACATCGTAACGTATCAACAGTTTGTGCATTTGCTGCTGATATATTCACTGTAGCAAAAATTGTAAGGACTGTCATAATAACAAGTAATTTTTTGAATGTAAGCAATTTTGTATTGAAAATATTCATTATTTACACATTCCAATTTTTGTTCTTGATGATTTTCCTGATTTTTTATCCGGTAATTTGTCTGTGCTTGTTATTCTTTGAATTGTCATCATGACAAGTATAACGCGTGTTTCACTAATAAGAAAATTGATACATAAACGAAAGGATGATTGAAAAACAATTATTTTTTATGCCTATTTTGTAGAAAAAACAACTTGTCACTTTGACGCTTGTACTACAAGTATAAAATATAGAAGAAATTGTTATGACACATATATCGTAAAACTTAGAATCTAGTAAAGTCATACTCTAACATGGATGACAAACAAAAGAATTTCAAATGCAAAGAATGTGGAATGCAATTTGATGATCATGTGCGATTAGAGAGGCACTTTCATGCAGCGCATCCAGGTAAACATGATGGTTTTAGGCAGAAAATGTATTGGGAATAGGTAAATTAGAACTCCATTTAAATAATGGATTTTTTCCATGATAATAGTTGGATAAAGAGACAACAATTCTAAAAATCGATGAAATAATAAAAATACTATCTGAATCAAAAAAACCATTAACGATTTTAACGCCTGATGAGGTAAAATCAATACAAGGTGTAGACAAGGAAGATCATTCCAAACTTGCAGATAGACTAGAAGACTTGGTTATCTTACTAAGGGATGATCCTGATAACAAGAGAAAGATACAAGAGACACGTCAGATAGCTTTTGATGAATTTGGTCACGTAAGTCCTGTATGGGATGTCTTGAAATCTGTAGAGACTTTATTCTAGGTTGCCTATTGTATCACGACTATGCCTGTTACAATAAAAAATTGATAAAATCCATAATTCTTTATAGGCAATTTTGAATTATGATTTTCATGAGGCTATGGACAGGACTGGTTGCCGTTTCAATGTTGTTTCTTCTGACTGTGAATCATGCTCTTGCCCAAGTCGATCCAGGTAACGATCCTGTGATGTGGAGTTATGTAGATCCTACCCAGTTTGGAATAATACTCATTGCGTTGGTTGTGGTTGGTGGTGGGTTTACAATATATTTCCGTAGACAAAAGCCTGCTCCAAAAAAAGATGATGTCTAGACCTTTGATTTTGTAATTCTGTCTGCACGTAGTTTCTTAATTCCTGGAATCATCATGGTAATGATGGCAATAAATCCGAAAATAACTGCGCCCCATCCTGCAATGCTGGATCGATAACTATGCATGACAAGAAATGATGTCACGGAAAGACTAAACGTAATTAATGATATGCCAAAAAATGATTTTATCAATTCATGGTATCTTGACTAGTAGATGATTTAGCAATTTCTATTGTCACAAAAAGGATTAGTAACGCTAGTAAACAATTTATCTTGTCTAATGTGGTGTAATACTGACCATCAGGACTCACGGGATGATGTTAGTATGGCAATCCTTTGACCGATTGAGGTATACTGTGGTCAATCTTTTTTAATCTAGTCTCAAGTGTATTTGTAATGGGCTTGTTTGGCAGTAAAAAAACAGAATACTGTGCAGTTTGCAAAAAGCGTACCCCGCGTACTAGCAAACCAAAGAAAGAGTGGAATATCAAAGGTGAATTGTGCGCAAGCTGCTACGTGGATTTTATGAAAAAACCGGTTACCAAGAAAACTAACCCTGATGATCTATGCGTTGCATGTGGAGACGAACCAGGGGGACTAAATCTGTGGAGACCAAAAAAAGAATGGGAACTAAAGGGATGGCTTTGTGAACCTTGTTTTAATGAATGGGAAAAATCTGATAATGAATTGAAAAAAAACTGTATTGTATGCAATACAAAACTTGGTTTTATGCCGCGTCGTGCAAAAAAAGAATGGAATCTCAAAGGATATCTGTGTAAAACTTGTTGGAATCTCCAAGAATCAAAAACTTAGAATCTGATTCTTCACAGATTTGTCTATTCTGGAGGATTTTGAACAAATACGTTGCAAACAAGTATGTCTGTTTTTGAGTCTCTATATTGTACATTACATGTCACAAATTTGCCTTTTAGGGCACGTTCTAGATCAAAAATTGTCTTTTCCTCATACTGTGGATTTGTAGGATCGTCTACTTTGGCAATCATTATTCTCTCTATGTTACTGTATTCTTCCTTGTTGTCTTTACGAAAATGTGTTACCGACATTTGAAAAGTATTTCCTGATAAACAAGCAATTACTGGTCCGCCTATTCCGTCTCCCATGTCTTGTATGATTTTTGTACATCGTAATTAACTATATCATTTTCAAGTGATACCTTGTAAAAAATGAGGAACATATTTTTTTAAATATTATATGTACCAATCAATTTTATCGTGTATCGTATGTAACTCTAAACAATTCATTGTCAAGATCTTTATCATGTAGAACCAGAAAATAAAACCATGAGCAAAACTGAAATGCTAAGTGAAAGAACAAACAAACCTGAAACAAAAGAAATCTATGCAGTGTACAGACAAAA
>DATEZN010000222.1:0-2805 GCA_035255545.1 Nitrosotalea sp.
GGCATCTATTCAACAAACACCACAAGGACCTGTATTGGTACTAAAAGAAAGTGCGTTACAACAAAAGGGAAGAGATGCACAAAAGAATAACATTGCTGCAGCAAAGTTAGTTGCAGAACTTGTAAGAACAAGTCTTGGTCCACGTGGAATGGATAAAATGCTTGTTGATTCTCTGGGTGATGTTACAATTACAAATGATGGTGCTACTATTCTAAAAGAGATTGATGTTCAACACCCAGCTGCAAAAATGATGGTTGAGATTTCAAAAACTGTTGATAATGAAGTAGGCGATGGTACAACATCTTCTGTAGTATTTGGTGGCGCTTTGTTAGCAAAAGCAGAAGAACTTTTAGAAAAAGACGTTCATGCTACAGTGATTATTGAAGGATATCAAGCAGCTGCAGAAAAAGCACTTGAACTTCTCACAGAAATGGCAAAACAAGTAGGTCCAAATGATAAAGAAATTCTATTAAAAATTGCAAAAACAAGTATGCAGTCAAAACTTATCTCAGAAGACAGTGATATGCTATCCAAACTTGTAGTTGATTCCATACTACAAATTGTAGAAAAAGAAGCAGAAGGACACAAAGTAGATCTTGACAATATTAAAGTAGAAAAGAAAGCAGGCGGTTCTATTAGAAATACCCAGTTTATCAAAGGCATAGTGCTAGACAAGGAAGTTGTCCATAGTGGCATGCCTACTAAAATAGAAAAAGCAAAGATTGCATTACTAAACTCAGCTCTGGAGATTGAAAAAACAGAAATGAGTGCAGAAATTAGAATTAGTGACCCAACTCAAATGCAGATGTTCCTTGAAGAAGAAAATAGAATGCTCAAATCAATGGTAGACAAGATTCATCAAATTGGCGCAAATGTATTGATTTGTCAAAAGGGAATTGATGACATTGCACAACACTATCTAGCTAAACAAGGCATACTTTCAGTTAGAAGAGTAAAAGAAAGTGACATGACAAAGCTTGCCAAGGCAACTGGGGGCAGAATCAGTAGTAATATCGATGACATGGTTTCAAAGGACTTGGGCTTAGCAGATCTTGTAGAGCAAAGAAAAGTGGAGACAGACAAATGGGTCTTCATTGAAGGCTGTAAGAATCCTAAAGCCATTACATTGTTGCTTAGAGGAGGATCTCAAAGAGTTGTAGATGAAGTTGATAGATCTATGCATGATTCATTGATGGTTGTAAAAGATGTAATAGAAAAACCAGCAGTTGTGGCTGGAGGCGGTGCACCAGAAGAATTCTTGGCCTCAAATCTAAAGGAATGGGCAGACAAATTTGAAGGAAGAGAACAACTTGCAATTAAAAAATATGCTGAAGCTTTAGAGGTAATTCCATTAACAATTGCAGAAAATGCAGGAATGGATCCAATCAATACTATGGTTACACTTCGTGCAAAACACAGTCAAGGAAGAAAATGGACAGGTATTGATGCAAGAAATACTAGAGTTGCAGACATGTTCGCAATTGATATCATAGAACCAGTTGCAGTAAAAGAGCAAATAATAAAATCTGCAACCGAAGCAGCATGTATGATACTTAGAATTGATGATGTCATTGCTTCGTCTGGTGGCAGAGGCGGTGGACGCGGTCCTCCAATGGGCTAAGCCTTTTCATGTTAGAAAAGCTACAAAATCTAAAACTAGTTAATTCAGTTGTTGTTCTAAATGATTTTTTTCTAGATCGTATAATCAAGATTGAAAATCTAGATAATCTCTACAAACAAATTTTAGAAAAAAGTAAACTGGGTGGAAGCATTCGTGGAATTCCACAAACAGATCTAAAGGGTGGGAATGCAACAAATGTTGCATATGCTCTTGCAAGACTTGGTTGTCCCATATCATTGATAACAATTGCAGACAAAACTAGCTCTCAAATAATAAAAGAAACTTTTTCTGAATTTGAAAAAGTTTCCTTGTCTATAATCAATGGAAAACCGGGACGAACAACATCTCTTGAATTTAACAATGATGGAAACATTGTGAACGTTATGATTTCTGATTTAGGAGATAATGAAAACTTTGGACCTGAAAAACTTGGAATAAATGAACAGCATATGCTTACAAATGCTGATGCAGTAATTGTAACAAATTGGGCAAGCAATAAAAAAGGAACAGAATTATCACAATTTGCATTTTCCAAATCTGCATCAGCATTTCATCTCTTGGATCCAGCTGATATTCAGTCAAGACCAGAAGAATTCCAACAAGCGCTATTCCAACTTGCAGATAAACTAAATTCTTTATGTGTCAACGAGAACGAGTGTAATATTCTTCTAAAACAGTCAGGACTAGACACAATTTCTGGAGAAAAAGAAACCAGAAAACTCGTACTAGAATTGGCCAAGAAATATTCGATACCTATTGACCTTCATACATCTGCAGGGTCATACTGGTCAAATGGACAAGAGGTAGAATATACTAAATCCTTTCAAGTTCAACCTAAATTTGTAACAGGGGCTGGGGATGTTTGGGATGCTGCAAATATGCTTGGATATCTTGCAAGTCTGGGTGACCTTGAAAGACTACGGTTTGCAAACGGCGCGGCTTCTCTCTATATTAGAAATCCACTTGGGGTTCCACCAACAATGGACGAAGTTTTGTCGTTTGTTAGGGCCAATAGTCTGTAGAGCCTTCAATTATCTGGTGTAAAATTGATGAAATTACCACATCAAACAGTGTTTTTCGATCAAAAAACTGATCTTGGTGGTGCTACAAATTGAGAGAAAGGTTTTTTAATAATCTAAAATTTAGAACTGACAAGTTGAATTACAAATTTTTTGTTGCAATAC
>DATEZN010000223.1:0-14435 GCA_035255545.1 Nitrosotalea sp.
ATTATGGGTATCAGTTGATGCTATATTTGCTTTCTGGGAAATTTCTCTTCACATATTGTCTTGTTTTATGCTAGCAGGCCTTATCTTTTGAAAGATAAAGTTACACAACAGCATAAATCCAATCCATATTCCAATCATCAGAACAGGTGTATAGTGTCCTATGCATTGACTGCAGATGAACTTGTTCACAAGAAACACGATAAAGCCTCCAACAAGAGCGCCTGTTGCATAATCTGCTAGTCTCCATAAGAAATATTTCATTTGTTCTATGTTGATGCATCCAAAATATAAGATTGATTTTACTTGTTTACTAGGAAAAATGTATCTTGATGTTTTCTACTTCAATCTTTATCCATTCACAAAAGACCTGCCAAATAGCATCTGGTGTAGAATCATACTGGAAGAAAGTAAACATCACTGCAGTGGAATCGTTAGGTAAGGAAATTATTCTCAAGTATGCCGGTGTCATGTTGTCTTCGGTAGGTCCTGCATAGATGTCAATCAAACCTGCCTTTTGATTTGTATCTAATCTGATGAATACCTCTCCGATTGGTGTTAGGGCTTTGTGTTTGCCATCAACTAGCATCAATTTCTTGACAAACTTTGTAGACCATTTTGAAATATTTTCAATATTTGATAAAAATCCAAATACCTTGTCTATTGGTACGCTTACTACACAAGTCTCAGTTATGGAATTCATTGTTTTGTCTCAAAATATCTATTAATTAAATGGTGTTCTGTTAACAAACAAAAGAATGACTCATAAATCCATGGCTTGATTTATTGCAGTATCGTGTCTCTAAAACCAAAGAGTGCAGAGGAATCAAGAGCCGAAATGACAGTTCGAATGTTTCCATCTGATGCAAACCCTGCAGGAAATGTATTTGGTGGGGAGATATTAAGACAGATTGATTTGATAGCAGGTCTTGTAGCACAAAGACACTGCAAGAAAAATGCAGTCACTGCATCAATTGACAGGGTCAACTTTTTAAAACCAGTTCTAGTTGGAAATGCGCTAATACTAAATGCCCGACTAAATTATGTATCACACTCTTCTATGGAAATTGAAATAAAAGTAGAGGCAGAAGATCTATTTACTGGAATTAGAACTCTTACAAATACTGCATATGTTACTTCTGTAGCATTAGATGAAACTGGCAAACCAACTGATGTACCTCCACTTTTGATTGTCACAGAAGATGACAAGAAGAGGTTCGCAGAGGGAGAGCAGAGAATGTTGCAGAGAAAAAGAGAACGAAAACACTAGTATTTTTAAAATAAAAAACCAGAGGGCGTGACTGGATGTCTGTTCCCTCTGAGAAATCATGTTGTGGACAAGTCTTGCAAGAAATAAACTATCCACAATTAGTTTTCTAAACTTAGTTCTCCTTGTTACATATATCACTCGTTAAAGATTACAGCTTAATTTTCATAAGTCAAGCTTAGTCTGCAAGATGTAGTGATTAAGCACTTTCGTCAATATTGGTAGAAATGACTTTATTCTATGTCATCAGGCAACCTGTATTAATTTAAAAATAAAATTTGTTTTGTATTTCGCAATGCTTGCAAGTGCACCTGTCTTTTTCTTGACAGTTTCACCTGTAGCGGCTGACCCTCTCTCACCGCCAACCGCAGCACAAATTGTAGTAAAAATAGACAAGGACAGGTATAACCTCGGTGATATTGTGGTCATCTCAGGTCAAGTCCAAAGTATCGTAACTGACATGCAGCTAACAATTCAGATACTTGACCCTAACAATAATTTGGTTCACATTGAACAGATACCTGTTACATCTGATGGACAATTTTCACTGCCAGTGAAAGTTTATGGCCCCTTGTGGAGCGTGCCAGGCAAGTATTCTATTGTCGTACAATATGGATTCAAACACATCTCTGCCATAGTAAATTTCCAATTCGAACAAGTAGATGTTCCAACACAAAATGTATTCAATGTTAAAGATCTTTCCAGTGGACAAAACTTTGATCTCAATTATACAATTACTGGAGGTCAAGTTGAAAGTATGGCTCTTGATAAACAAGATATTGCGCTTGTTGTACAAATCAATTCCACAGATTCTGGCATGTTACATCTCCAGATACCGCGATTGTTACTTGATTCAAAAAAACCTAGTAATGCAGATGAATCATTTCTGGTCTTTATCAACGGTGACGAAATAACATCATTCCAGCAGACTAGTTCTGACTACAACTATAGGGTATTGGATATTCCAATTGTAACTGGTGATTCTAAGATTGAAATTATTGGAACTACAGTCATTCCAGAATTTGAAAACATATCTAGTCTAATACTTGTCCTGGCAGTTGGGCTGGTAACAATATTTTCAGTATTGTTACAAACAAGAACAAGTCAAAAACTCTTGAATCTGTAACTAGTTCTTTGATTCTACTTTCAAAAATGATCTAGTGTTTTTCATGATCTTCTATTGTATATAGTGCAGCACTTTTTGCAGCAATCTCTGCAATTTTTTTATTCTGTGAACTTCCTATTATTACCACGTCATTTTGTTCAGGTGATAGCTTTTCCATGATGAGTGAATGTATCTTTTGATCATTTCGCATCAAATCTTCGCCGGTTCCTGGTAAAACGAGCCTCTCATTTTTACAAATGAGAGTAGTTGCTCCAACTGCACCTGCTTTGATTGCAGCATCGCGTTGTTCAATTCCGCTTTTTATGTTGTAAGCCATATTCTTTAGAAGCACGGCATGATTGAATTTTCCCAAGGCTACTGAGCACTTGGTAATGTCAGTCTCTCTTGGAATTATGACATGTAATTTGGCGTAAAGTGAATCTCCCTTATTTGTAAGCCACATGCCTGCATTAGAATTTTCAACAAGACCATGCATTTTTAGATGCTTTACTAGCGTCTTGATCGAACCTTCTCCTAGTCCTAGTTCTTGCATCATCACAGATCTGCTTATTTTATTTTTGTCTGACATCATCTGCATTGTCTTGAAGACATGAACCAGATCAAAACTAAGTATTCTACTTGGAGCATGTCTTTGTGCTACCTTGGAAAGGAGGTGTATTACTTGATGCATATCATTATGAGATCCGTTATTCCATTATTAGATTTGCGTAATACCAAGTCGGATAAACCATCCAATTGTTTAAATAATGATGTAATGACACGAACATAGAAATGGTTAACACGTCACAAGTAACAAAGACAAAACATGCAGTTCCACTCATTGCCGCAGTAGTTCTGTTTGCAATATTTGGAATGGGATACTTTGTAGTGGGCTTTGACCAAGGACAGATCTTTAGCATATTTGAAGGACAGTCTGCATATGCACAGATGAACGGTGTTGGATTAATGCATGAATATACTCATGACATGAGACACGCATCTGGTTTTCCATGCCACTAGTTTTTTAACGAAATTTTTTATTTTCTTCTTGTCTTGACTCTAGTTTTTACTGACAAAAATTAACTGCATTTTCCAGAATTACATTATGTCTAGCTTATTCAAAGTGACAAAACACGAACATAAGACATGGCGTTACGTATAGAACATATTCAACTAAAAGGGGACTCAGATCTTCCATTGGTGGTCTGAACGACCTCTTTTAATTTACAGAGAATCAATTGTTACTGTATTTCACACTGCTAGGGAAAACAGTCAAACGTACCTGGAGGTGGATCTTTTATCATTCTCTGAAAGTCTTCTGCAGCATATTTCTTGTCCACTGAATATGGGATGACTCCAAAGATTGGTGCACTAACAGAAGTTGTTATGGTTGCCTTGGATGGATCAAATGTAGCATTTTGTTGTCCAATTTTGGTCACGGCGTCTTTGTTTATGGCAAATATTCCGTCTAATGTTGCAGCTGATTTTGGTGACAATGTAGAGCCTCCTACTGTGGCTTTTTCTATAATGTCTGAATTGTAAAATGCATCTATCTCATACTTGGTAAACATGGCGGGAAAATATGATGGATTGCATGCGTCGGTTTGTATGCTAAGTTCAGTGTCTGAAATTGCTACCTGTTGACCATGATGAGGACGAAATTGTAAACTATCTACTGCGTATACATCAAGTCCAACATATGCTACAATTATGATTGCTGCAATGATACCTATTGAGGCATATTTTTTGGTAGATATCTTCTTCACAGGTTTTGTATCTGTTGGAATTTCAGGACTTGGAACTGTATTGTCTGGTATGCTTTCTGGTTTAGAATCTGTGATATCATCACTTGAAACTTGATTGGTTTGAGGTTGATTTTCTGTCAAATTTTCTATGTATTGATGGTCCTCAAAGGAAACCGGTTCACCATTTTTGACTGCCGTTAGAATATTTTGTAATCTTGCAACATCTCCTTTCTGAGATTTTATCATCTCTTCAATCTTATTGGCAAGATCTTCTGACATTCATTCAAAAGCGAATTATTCTTAATTTAAAGCAAGTGGATATGTAATTAATCTGTAAAAACTGGATTAAAAGGTTCTATGAGATTGTTCTACAATTTTGAAAGTAAAAATTAGACTTTTCCAAAATGAGAATTGGCTAGTATCTTATCTTGATCTCTTGAGCAATCTCTAGGAATTTTTGCATCTCTTGGTAGAATCTGATTCCTTTTTCTGTGATGACAAAACTGCGACTTTTATTGTCTATTTTTGATTCCAAGAGTCCAAAATCTATTAGCTTTTGGCATTTTTCCATTGCTGTGTAATGCGATAGGTTGGCTCTGCGTGCAATTGAGGATATTATGATCCCTTGCATACCACAGTCCATTGCAACTTGCAGTATCTCTGAGATTACTCCAATCTCTGATCTGTATTGTTGCTTCATGCTTACTGCCATTAGATTGCCACTCCGTTTGGTGCTACGTAACTTGTTTTCATGTATTATATTATAGAACAAGGTCTATATATTCATTAGGGAACTAATGATTAGAAATCAAATGAAAAAATTTGATTATGAAAATAGCATAGGATTTGTCATATATTCTGCGTCAAAGATGATGCAGAAAGCATTTGATCTAGAATTACGAAATAAAATAGGAATAAACTTGGTCCAGTCAAAGGTCATATTTGCACTGTATATGCAGCCTGGTCCAACTCAAAGAGAGATTGCTGATGTGATTGGAGTTGAAACCCCATCGCTTGTACCGATAATTGATAAACTAGAAGAAGATGGATACGTGAAAAGAAAATCAGATTCCAAAGACAGGCGAATAAAGAGAATCTACGCTACAACAAAGACTGATTCGCTGTGGGATTCTATGATGGAGTGTATTGCACATCTAAGAAAGATCTCTGCAAAAGATCTTTCTGAACAAGAGATAAAGTCTGCACTTGGTACCGTGAAAAAAATAACAGAAAACCTGACTAGCTATCTTGATGATTTCAAATCATCAGATCTCAAAAAGACAAAAGACTGAAAAACTGTTGTGTGCAGTTTGAATAATCTGTTATTTTGCCAAAAAATGGTCAAACAATGATGCTCTGTAACTAATTCATATTTACTAGTAGCACTAGATACTAGCATGGCAATACTGAAGACAATTGGACGAGTTCTAGTGCTAATCGTTAGCGGAATTGCCATAGTGGTTGTTGGCGGATTCATGATGGGTGCAGTTGCCAAGTTGTATCTACCTGGACACAAAAAGGATAGACAAGAACCACCTGAAAAATTTTATGAACGCAAAAAAACAGATTAATATTAAACCGAGAAGTTTTTGAATACGGATGAGCCAAACAAATACTGATTCACAACTATCAAAATTACAGTCATTAAAGTATCTCACTCCTGCAAGATCTGTTTCTGATGCAAACGCTCTCTTACCAAAGGTATCAGAGATTGTAGAAAAATATGTCAAGGCATTGACGCCATGGAAGAAAGATAATGGCACTCTACAGCATGCATCTGACTCACTTTGGGATTTGGCTAGAATTGAAGCAATGAGGTCTGGTCGTACAAACACTTGGGACTTGGCATGGAACTCTGCATGGAAAGCAGCAAGCCAATCTGCTCGTGATAATTATGGGTGGTATGGAAGTGAGTTTACTTCTGGCGAGACTGCAAGAGATGCAGCAAGAGATGCCGCAAAATACGCCGCAAGATATGCTGTATGTGAATCAGTCAAGGACAAATTTGGTGGAAACAATCCGTTTGAACATGTGATAGAGTTGTATTCCATGGGTCTCAAACCGACATACTTTAGAAAAGTAGAAGAACAAGAAAAATTTGTTGTAGATTTTCCGTTACACATTGATGGCAAAAATGTACTAGGCTGTTATTTGCATGGAGACAAGGAAATATTGTTTACACATAACTGGATTGATTATTGTATTCACTTGAAAACCGTAAATGATTCTGAACTGAAACGATCATTTGCATAAAAGATACGCATCTCTTAAGTATCAGAATTTTCTATAAAATATCATGTGCGAAATGATGGATGAAATTGAAGTCGAACAACTAAGAATGGCACTAGCTAGAGCAAGAAAAGAAATGCAAGAACCTGCACAAGAAAAACCGCTTGTTGCAGTAGCCTAGTAATCCCACTCGTCAGAAATGCCATTCCAAAGTGAACGATATGGTTTGGCGTCTTTTGAGATCTCTTCTCTTATCCTATGTTCTATTGAAAAATACATGTTCTCAAGTGCATCTACACCACCGTCTGCAAATAATTCCTGACCTATTTCCTTTATCCTGTCTTCTTTGGAGGAATAATCTGAGGCATTTGGATTTTGAATACAGTATGTTATGAGATCGTATAATTCTTCTTCAAGATATGCGTCCAATGATACTCGAATTGTATTTACGGTATTAAAGTTCTTGATTATTTTTGTGATATGCTGACTTTTGATCTCTCAGATCTTTTGCAGCCGTATTCATCAAGTTTAAAAATTAGTCGATTATGGACCCAAGATTCCAAAGGTATAACAAGACATGCCTGTAAGTATATCCATAGTCCAAAATTCTGTTCAATTAAAAATATTGGAAGCGTACACCCGTGATGTAGGTAGGGGTGTTACACGCATTGATTACGAATCCATGGATGCCCTTGGCGCATCAACTGGTGACATTTTAGAAATTACAGGCAAGCGAAGATCTGTAGCACGATGTCTTCCACTATATCCATCTGATGAAGGAAAGGGGATAATCCGAGTAGACGGACTAGGCAGAAACAACACTGGTGTAGGAATTGGAGATACTGTAACTGTGAGAAAGATAAAGACTGTACCTGCAGAAAAAGTCATAGTTGCTCCACTTGATTCTATACCTCCGATTGACGAAAGATATCTTACTGATTCTCTAGAAAATATTCCACTTGTAAAAGGTGATAATATCATGGTACCATACTTTGGTGGTAGGTTAACATTCCAAGTAGTTGGAATAACTCCTGCATCTGATGCAGTGCTTGTAACTCCAAAGACTGAATTTCATATTGCTGAAAAAGGTGAAAGTTTACGTGGAGTACCACAGGTGTCATACGAAGACATTGGTGGAATGTCTGACGAGATAAGAAAAGTCAGAGAGATGATTGAATTGCCAATGCGACATCCTGAAATATTTGAAAAATTGGGAGTCGAAGCTCCAAAAGGTGTATTGCTATATGGTGTACCTGGAACTGGAAAGACACTACTTGCTAAAGCAGTTGCAAATGAAACCAATGCTCATTTTATCAGTATATCAGGTCCTGAGATAATGAGCAAGTTTTACGGAGAAAGTGAAGCTAGGCTACGTGAAATATTCAAAGAGGCAAAAGAAAAAGCACCATCAATTATTTTCGTGGATGAAATTGATTCTATTGCACCAAAACGAGAAGAGGTTACAGGAGAAGTGGAACGAAGAGTTGTTTCACAAATGTTATCACTAATGGACGGTCTTGAAGGCAGGGGCAAAGTAATTGTCATTGCTGCAACAAACAGACCAAATGCACTAGACCCGGCTCTTAGAAGACCTGGTAGATTTGACAGAGAAATTGAGATCAAAGTTCCTGACAAAAAGGGAAGACTCGAAATTTTATTAATTCATACAAGAAACATGCCTCTAAACGAAGATATCAATTTGGAAAAAATTGCAGGCACTAGCCATGGATACGTGGGAGCTGATTTGGAATATCTCTGCAAGGAAGCTGCCATGAAATGTCTTCGAAGATTATTGCCTGAAATTAACTTGTCTGATGAAAAAATTCCTCCGGAAACTTTGGATAAATTAATTGTAAACTCTGAGGATTATCAATTTGCATTCCGTGATGTCACTCCAGCAGGAATGCGTGAGGTGTACATTGAGACACCAGATATCAAATGGACAGAAATTGGAGGTCTTGAAAATGTCAAGAGGGAACTTCAGGAAGCTGTAGAATGGCCCATGAAATATCCTAATCTTTACTCTCAGCTTGGATATAGAATGCCACGAGGTATTTTATTACATGGTCCAAGTGGAACCGGAAAAACATTGCTTGCAAAAGCAGTTGCAACAGAGAGTGAAGCCAACTTTATCTCAGTCAAGGGTCCTGAATTGTTATCAAAATGGATTGGTGAATCAGAACGAGGAATCCGAGAGATATTCAGAAGAGCAAGACAGTCATCACCATGTGTCATATTTTTCGATGAAATTGATTCTATTGCACCAGTTAGAGGAATGGGTGAGAGTGCGACTACAGAAAAAGTTGTCAGCCAGTTACTAACAGAAATGGATGGAATTACCTCACTCAATGGTGTAGTGGTAATTGCTGCAACAAATAGAGCAGACATGATTGACTCTGCACTACTTCGACCAGGTAGATTTGATAAAATTATTCTAGTTCCAATTCCAGACAAGGATGGAAGATTGAAGATATTGGAGATTAGCTCTGCAAATATTCCAATTGAAAGAGAGATGGGAACACCAAATGGACTAAATCCTGATTATGTTGACTTGAAAAAAATTGCAGAAATGACTGATGGCATGAGTGGTGCAGATGTTGCAGCTATTCCCAATACTGCTGCATCCATTGTATTGCATAACTTTGTTGAAAAGTATCCTGATCCAAAAGATGCGGAAAAAGAAGTGGATGCGGCAAAAGTGAAGATGAGAGACTTTGAGGAAGCAGTAAAGAAAGTCAAGATCCAAAAAGAACTAAAGATTGGACAAAAGGTAACTGTATCTCACTTTAGATAATCTCCTACGGCAAATAAATAATCGATATTATTTTTTAAATTACTTACAACTTTTGAATAGTCTCGCATAGTTTTTTGTATTTAACTTGTTTTCTCTCAGCTAAACACTTTGAAAATTTATGATATTTTTCGAAATGAAATTCACAGACTAAATATTTGAATCTAAAAAGTACATTTAATTTTGTTTTAGTATTTTCACTATTTTCAACATTTCTTCTCTTCCCTTGCCTGATAGACGGTATCTGTAGTTGCCTTTTGTTCCAATCGTAACTACTAATCCTTTCATAGAAGCAATTGTTGATGAAATTTGGTTTGCTTTCTGTTTTTTCCAGTTTTTTGATACTAATTCTGTTAGTTCATTCATAGTTAATCCTATTTCACCAGTGGTGAGAAGAAGAAATCCAATTGCATTACTTGCCGAAATCTGTTTAGGTGCAATAACTAAATGTGGTTCATTCATATCGTCTATTTCTACAATGCCTTCGAGCTCTGTAGCTGACGCATTTCTAAATGAAGGTTTTTCCTTCAGGAAATCGTGAACTGGATTATCCGCCTCTGTGGGGTTTTGTAAAAAATCTATCAATAATTTTTGTATTTGATGCATGAGTTGTTTTTTACCTTTCTCTGATTCCCATTCATATACGTGAGACGCATAACTTTGCAAATCAAAAATTCTCAGAAAATCTCTATCTTGAGCGAGAAGTATGGTGCCAGGTCTAAGTCCATGTCTTATTCCTAATTCGTAGCAAACGTTTGGGTTATGATCTGTTAAATCGGCTATTACAACATCGCATTCATTGAGTGAGTGAATAATTTTCTTGAGTATGTTTCCTCTAGTTGCTTTAGATCTTTCACATTGAAAATCTAATCCTGCTCCTTCTACTGCTTTTTTAATCAAATTTTCATAAATCCAAGTCCATTCACTTTCAGAAGCAGATTTTGTTTTAGTAAATGGCATTATTACAAAACATTTTTTGTTTGTCATGCTCAATAATTATTTTCGCAGTACATATTGCCATACTCCATCTATTTTTACTCTGTTGAGAATTTTCTTCCGTTTTACCAAATCACGACGCATTATTGTGTCTACAGATTGAATGGAATAGAAGTAGTTTTCTCGATTTAATTCTTCGTTTACTTCAGTTACTAAGACTGGTTTTTTAAAAAAACCGCTATCAATTAGTTTTTGAATTCCTCCTGTTAGCCCTTCATATTGTTTAGAGGATGTTTTTGCAGTTGTTTTTTCCGTTTTACCAAATACTTGATTCTCAAGATTATCTAATCTTTTTAATATTTTCTCAAGTTTCTTTTCTAACTCATTTCCCAATTCAATCACTCATTAAATGGATATTTCTGAACGAATTTGTAACTACCTCTGGTACCTTTTTTGTTCAAAAAATCTGCCCCTTCTAATGCCATGTATACACTATTTCTATTAAAATTATATCCTTGTTTACTTAATGTAGTGGTAACATCTAATAATTTTCTTTCCTCTTTGAAGAATTCATTCTCATAAAGTAGGACTATTGCATCACCTGGCTTCATATTTTTTTTGCGCAATGATGGTTTGGCCGATGCCTTCTTTTCCGATTTATGTAAAACAGTATCACCGTCAAATTGATTTCCTTTATCATCTGTTATTGTAATGTGGATACGCAACAGTTGATTCTTCTTACTACACTACTTAAGAATTGTTTTATAGAACAATTCATTATTGAAGACATTGGCTGATAAACTGGTAAATCTAGAAAAAAAAGTAAAAGATCTTGAGAAAAGAGTTTCTAAACTCGAAAAAAATGAATATGCTATGGAAACACGAAAATCTTTCTCTAATGTAGTAAGCAAAATAAGAGAACAAATCAATGAAATGGGAATACAGCATCTTATTGTATTATCATTAAAAATTAAACCAAAACAAACCAGATCTGAAATAGAAGACAATCTACGAAGTTGGAATAAACCTCTTGGAAGTTGGTTTAGAGGAGGTAATTTCAATAAGCGTTTACTAGGAGAAGGAATAATCATGAAGGATGGTGTAAATGATACTCATGAGTCACAATTTTCTCTTACCATGCGAGGATTAAGAGAGGTAGAAAAAATTATCAGCAAGTACAACCTATAAACTCAAACTTAAAACATTCTTTTGATTCTATTTCAAATGTTTGGTATCTGAATGATTTTGATATGCAAGTAGTCTTTACATCATATGGTGCGCAGATTTTTAGACTAGTCTTCAGTCGGCTCAGGCTTTGTCTTTTTGTCAGGAACTTGAATGTCTAATAGTTCTCGTAATCCTTTGTACCTATTTCGTATGGTAACTTCAGTTACACCAGCTGCTATTGCAATTACTTTCTGTGTTGTACTGTCACCATGTATTGCACAGGACAAATACAATGCAGCAGCAGCAAGACCCATTGGATCTTTTCCTGCAGAGATCTCTTTTTCATTTGCCTGCTCTAATATCTTCAATGCCTCTCGTTTTACTTTTTCACTAAGACCTGATTCACTTGCAATTCTTGACATGCATTTTATTGGATCAAGTACTGGCATTGTCATATCGAGTTCTTGTAATAATAATCTGTAACATCTTGAGACGTCTTTCTTTTTTACATTGATTCTTTTTGCAACCTCGTTTAATGTTCTTGGAGTGCCGGTCTCTCTGCAGGACAAATACAATGCAGCTGCAATTAATCCCGGAATTGACCTGCCCTTTGCAAGTCCTTTTTCTAATGCTTTTCTGTAAATATATGCAGTTTTTTCTACTACTGCATCTGATAATGCAAGTTTGTCTTTTAGTCTACTAAGCTCACTGAATGCTTGTCTACAATTTCTCTCAGTTGCTTCATGAACCTGACTTCGACTATCCCATGTCCTAAGACGTGTGATTGTATTTTTCATTGATGCTGACAAGGGTTTTCCAGTGGAATCTTTGTTTGCCTGTCCAATTACTGTTGCAAGTCCCATGTCGTGCATTGCAAGAGATGTTGGAACACCAGTTCTTGCTCTATCTTCGAACTGTTCTTTTGAAAATGATTGTCTCTCAGGACCCAAGTCATTTACTATCTCGTTTATCACTAGGCCGCATCCTCCACAAAATCGCTCACCTGTGGTGCCGTCTGTTAACATCTTGGCCTTTCCACATCTGGCACATTTTGAACCCATCTCTGCTCTTTGTACTGTCATGAATAACACACCTATCCAGCTTTTATCAAATAATAACCCAGCTATTTACTCACATCAATGAAATCTGCCTATTTCTGATAATCTACGACTAGTCTAGGCATAGAGGAATTCTGATGGTACTAGCCAAGTTTCCTGATAGTCCAAATTCTTGTCAACTAGTAGCATTCCAAGTTTGTATTTTTTTGCCATGTCTATGATGATATCAGAAAGTGTGCCTTTTTCTAGAATATATGGCAATTCTTGAATGTCTGCAGCCATTAACACTCTGGTACTAGGTATCTCTTTTTTTACACCAAAGATGTCATTTTGAACTTCTAGTACAGATTGTCGTGTGATTTCAGGCTGGATCAAGACTGTGATAGTTCTTTTTTCTTTTCTTGCCACTAGATCAAATCGGTACTGAGGATCAAAGTCCGAGTGGGCGGTATCATGTTTTACATGCCACTGCATATCCTTGAGGTAATCAGATATGACATCTTGCATCATGCCAATTTCAAGCAAGTCTCTTGCAAATTCTGCCTTTTTGTGTGCTCGCAGTAATGATTTAAAGTACTTGTCAATAAGCTGCTTGGAATATCTTGTCATTTTGTCCTTCATGAAAATTGAATTGAGAAGTAACTTGTTCTCTTTGTATGTACTAAATGGGTCTGGCTCTCTGTCTTCCATGATGATTTGACACATATCTGGTAATTAATCGCTCGCCATGATACAATTCCTATAAAATCATAGGGGACACACTAGGGAAATCAGAGATAAGGTATTAATCATAAAAGGTCAAATGACTAGTGTGGATTTTGTCCAAAAGGGCGAACCTGATATTTCCAAGCCGCTCTTGATTGCAGCCATGCAAGACATGGGAGACGTTGGAAGTATTGTTATTGATTTTATCAATTCAAATCTTAACACATCTGTATTTCGTGAAGTCCAGCCATCCTATCCTGCATATGTAATTGACAATGGCGGATACATTGACATCCCAGAGGAAAAGTGGGATTATCGATATGCAAAAGACATCATTGTATTTGGAGGAGGTTCTGGCCAACCGTCTTCTACCGAAGAGCTAAACGTATTGTGCCAAGATGTAATTGATGTCGCAAAAAAATATTCTGTACGTTTCATTTACACACTCGGTGGATTTCATACAAAAAATCCAATCGAGGGAGAGCCAAAAACATTTGTCACTACAACATCAAAGGAACTCACAGAACAGGTAAGAAAACTTGGAATCCTCACTACTCCAGAGGCTTCAATCATTACAGGATTTAACGGATTGATACTTGGATTTGCAAAGATGAATGGTATCCAAGGAATTGGATTGTATGCAGAATTGAACCAGCCCAAGTTACCACAGTATCGATCGTCTAAGAGTATCATCAAGACACTTGAAAAGATGACTTATCGCAAGTTTGGTGATACTTCAGAGTTTGATTCAATGGCAAAAGATGTCGAATCACATAGTCACGGAAAACGCTTTGACCCTGATCAAAGCTATTCTATCTGATTTAATAAAATAAGAGAAATTTTTTTCAAGTTTGCTGTATTTTACAGACGAATTGGTCCAAGTCTTGTAATTGTAACTATGGCTACAATTGAGACTGCTAGAACAATGGCAGCTACTGGTCCAAACTCTGGCACTACAGTTGTTCCAACTAGAGAAACATTCTCAGAGAGTGGAGTGATTGGTATTGATACAATTGTGTCTGTTGTCTCATTAGTTGTAGTATAGTTTGTTATTATCTGACCATCTACAAAAACTCCAATGAATCCACTGACTAGTCCAGTTGGAATTTTTAGAATCAAATGGCTGTTTGTCTCAGCATTTCCTACGAGAACAAAGCTAACAGATTTGTCTTTTACACTAACTGATGCGCTAACGATGTTTTTCACAGATGAATATGGCACATCAAATGTTGTTGCGCCGTCTCCTGCATCTTTTCCAACGGCTGGAAAAGTCTTGTCAAACTCTACTTGAGCAAAGGACGATGTTGCCATTGGGGCAAGCAAAATTGTGATTGCTGCAATAATTGCTATCTTGAGCATTGATTCAAGTTTATTATTTTGGCTAGTTAACGGGCTGGGCTAATTATTTTTACGAAACCGCGAATTTCTTTGAAGC
>DATEZN010000224.1:0-3655 GCA_035255545.1 Nitrosotalea sp.
CAGACAAGTCTGATGAAATTTTAAAAATTACACAATCATTGGATGAATTGAATGCTAATTCTAATTCATTTGGTTATGGAATTGTAATAGGAAGATTATACAATTCATTTTATTATCAATGTAGGAGAATCCTAAAACGTAATCCAACAAATGAAGAATTTGAGGAATTTCTTGAAATTTTAAACAAGAAACAAAAAGAGATTCTTAATCTGTTAAAATCAGACTAGGCAGTTTTTAACGGAATCACTTTGATCATTGGAGTGCATGGTAATTTTACAGATGCCCCATGAAGTGCTTTTCTTGCTGCCTCTAGATGTTCTTTTTTGACATGTGCTTCCATAATCACTTGTCCAATCTCAATGCGTGCTGCTAAACTTACAGCTTTACCAAATGCACCTCTCATTCCTTCTGATAATCTGTCTGCACCTGCAGTAGAAATCATCTTGTTTTCTCTTAGAAGAATGTGTGGATATACTCTAAGTGTTGAATAGTAGCCTGTTTCTCCGGTAACTGTTTCTATTGCTTTATTTGCAGACAATCTAGCTGCCTCTATTGCCATGTGTCTTATCTGCATCTTTTGACTAGAACAGAGTTGTACACAAAAATCATAATCGCCATCTTTTTTTCCTCCGTAAAACTTTGCAATTTTTATCTGTGGTTTACCCTTGATGTACTTTTTTCTTGTATATGGTTGGCCATTTCCAACGCGGTAGTTTGCTCCGTGCATAATAACACTTTTTTTTGTTTATTGAGGCCCTATATTTTAACCGTGAGATCCTAAAATGCTCCATGTACTATGCAGATTAAAATATTCTAGTCACACATCTTACCTTTCTTCTGATTATACTATCTGATTTTTGTCAATACTGAAATTCTATCAAAATGTGCAAGATCTATTATATTGCTAAGGGCTCCATGACTCTTAATGTCTGAATTAGAGTCCAAAGTAGAAGGGCTATTGGTAAAAGATCACGTCCTTGTATCTAACAAAGAAATGCAGCATAACCTGGAGCTGAAAGGATTTGGGGAAACCATGAAAAAAAAATTCTTTCTCAAGCCGTTTGAATCTTTATACTTGCTTTATGTCGACAAGCTCAAACTTTTACGAGGAAAATACGAGATAGACTTTGATTCAATGATGACAGAATGTATGAAAAATGATCCTGATTCTTTTACTAAATTTCTCATATACAGAGATCTAAGAACTAAGGGATATGTGGCAAAAGATGGATTTGGATTTGGTTCTGACTTTAGAGTCTATGAGAGGGGACAATTTGGAGAAAAGGGTGCAAAATATGTTGTATTTGGCATGACTGAAGGTAGGAGAGAGAAAATAAGTTTACTTCAAAAACAAATCGAAG
Source organism: Nitrosotalea sp. (assembly GCA_035255545.1). Lineage (GTDB taxonomy): Archaea > Thermoproteota > Nitrososphaeria > Nitrososphaerales > Nitrosopumilaceae > Nitrosotalea. The sequence continues at coordinate 1,362 of DATEZN010000224.1, forward strand.
ACATCACTACTATGGGAAAGGAGCCAGTACTTGCGGTAATTGAACGACGAGGAGAAGTGATTTATTACAAAGTCTCTAAAATCCAGTTTTATCAAAACAAAGATCAACCAGATTTTCCAGAGTCTTAAATACGATAAAACCGTTTTTTGTACTATGGAATTTAAAGAGATTTACTGCTTTAATTGTAAAAAAAGTCTAGGTAGGTATAATGAAAAATACTTTACAGATCAAAAAATGGGCGAAATAATAAAGACAAATCATGCTTCACATGTTTACGAAGGACATGAAATTGTAGTAAAAAGAATCACGATTGATTAATCTTTTACAAGTGATATTTAATAGAAGATGCCATGAGTTTTACTCATCAATCATAAGCAATCATTTTATAGCTATTCCAGTTTTCTCAAACTGTTGAAGACTTCATTATTTCTACTTGGTTCTATACTTCTAGGATCTGTTCTCATGTTTGGATTTGGACACTCTGCCATGGCAATGACTAGTGGCATTACATTAACTCCTCCAGCTTTGGTAGATGTATCTGGTCAACCACTTACCAGTTTTCAAATTGGTCAAGAAATTGGTGTTTCATCCACTCTTACAAATCATGGAACGTCTGATGAAAAGCTCACCTATTTGGTACAAGTCATGGATAGTAACGGAGGTACTGATTTTCTACAAGGATCTTCGCTTCTTGGTAATGGTCTTCCTAGTAACCAAACCATTACAGAATCTCAAGTATGGATTCCAAAAAGTTCTGGACAATACACTGTTGAAGTGTTTGTTTGGAGTAGCTTGACTTCTGCAGTTCCATTAACTGATGTACTGCATACTACAATCACTGTAGAATAAATCTGTAAAACACTGTATTTTTTGAATTTAAATCTTAGGTAGAAATTCATAGTACGAATTCTTCTCATTCTTTAATTATGATAAAATTTTTTGAATGTTTATGCCTGATGAATCGTGTAGAACATGCGGTGGAGAATTAGCAAATCATACATTGTGTTCTTGTTGTAGAAAGTCTACTCAAAAGAAATGTAAGATGTGTAATCACGTTACTTTATTACAACCTCATCAATATTGCATAAAGCAGCCACTTTTACAACAAAAACCATTACTTGTCCAAGTTGTTTCAAAGAAAACTCCCTTGTCTAGGAATTATCTTCATCTCTCATTTCTTGCAGTTACTGTAGTTGGATTTCTCATTCTGGGACTAGTTTCCACATCTGATCATGGCATTTCACCCAGTATGATACCAGATGAGGCACAAGCCACCAACTCTAGTGAAATAACAAATATTTCATCTAGTTTTCCGGTAGAATCTGGAAAATCATATGATAATTGTCTTGCATATGGGAGTGGCGAATCTATAACAGTAACTTGTCCAACTACTGACGGGTTGGTATACAAAGGAATATTGAATGCTCCACCAAGTCTGAAAAAAGATTTTTCGGATTCTGTATTTTCAATTCGTGGGGTTTCAGTCACAGAAAATTCTGATGGTTCTGTACTTTTACAGTATCAGATGAAAAAATATCTGACAGACTATTTTGGAAATTAGGAATGTCCAAGTATATGAAAAGTGCTCCCGCCGGGATTTGAACCCGGGATCACTGCCTTGAGAGGGCAGTATGCTTAGCCGGACTACACCACAGGAGCTTAGCTTAAAACCATAAAGAATAGCAATTTAAAGGAACGTTTTGCCTTTGAATGGATTTGTAAATTTTAACAGCTTGGATACTTTATAGCAAAATCCTCATTTGAATTTCTAATGGACGTAAAACAAATTCCTAGTTTGCTTTCACTTTCTGATTTTTCTGTTGGTTTTGGAGGTTGTAGAAATGACGGAACTAATTTTGAGTGTTGCGAATATGACATACTGGTAATGGATGGTCAATCTGGAGAATCAATTCATCGTGTAGGAGATGATCTTGTTAGAATACATCATCACTCTCTTGATGAATTTGATGGAGATATTTTGCATCATCTACAAGATGTGACTGTCATAAACGATAACCAGTGGACACTTAGGATGTTGTTGTCTAAAGTAAAAGAAAAGAAGGAACAGATTGCAATGTCTCATGCTAGAAGTTGTCTTGTCGATGCGGGAATTTTTGCCAACAAAGCAAGAGATTCTATCAAAACTAACGATCCTTTTGGAGGTGTATGGATAAAATGTGCGGCATATTTCTTGGCAGATGCAATATTTTCTCTCAATCTGAAGAGGCCTAGTCCAACTCACATGCTAGAAATTATGAGGAGCATGAAGAAAGATAAAATAAATCAAAAATTTT
>DATEZN010000225.1:0-11140 GCA_035255545.1 Nitrosotalea sp.
AAAATAGTATAGAGATTAACAGTAAGCATTGTAGCAACTGTCAAGTAAGAGATTTTGAGCAGCTACTGATTTACTAGCTATTTCTACTAGTTCATCCTCTCTTGATGCAGGAGTTTTTTCCAAGATTTTTCTCCAGAGAGCAGCATGTCGTATATCGGCTTCTGCATGAAGTCTGAAATATTCTATTGCGTCATCATCTGAAAGACCATAGAATTTTCTCAAACCATCTATTTTTGATAAGCTAATCTTGGGTATTTCTTGTTCCAAAGCATACATTGCAGCAGCCCCGCCCTCAAATGTATTCATTAGACATGAAAGATTTGAAATGGCTTGTTTTGTATAATCAAGGCCCGCATATTGTCTTAGTTCATTTTGTGATACCCCTAATGCGGCTGCGAATTGTATCCATGGTTCTATATGTTCAGATTCTTCATCTCTATTTGAGACAAGTGCGCTTTTGATCTCAGATGGACTTTTCTCCATCACTTGTCCTACAAATGAAGGAACTGATTTTACTAGTTGAAAATATTCTTTTGAATAACCACTAAGAGAGTCTATTGATAACTTGCCTTCATTCCACATTACATAGAATTTGTGCTTTAACAAACTCTGATCTTCAATTATTTCATCAATTCTTGTAATAAGAGAACTCATAATAATTATCAAATTCCGGCAATAAAAAAATCTTTGGAATGCCTTCAAAAGGATTTTATGGATATAAAATAGGATGCAATTTGGGCTCCAGTGGTGTAGACCGGTCAAGCATGTGGGACTTTCAATCCTACGACCCGGGTTCAAATTCTTCATGATGAAAATCCCGGCTGGAGCACCACCTTTCAAAAGCATTAATATTCTAACTGTGGTTACGGTTGCTAGTGTAAATTCTTGGATAGAAAGAATTTTGAAATAAATCCGCTCATAAAAGACTTTGAAAATTACATAAGCAAGGTTGACAATGCAATTAAACAAGAATTAGATCTATACTCAGCCTCAGAATTTTTCGAACCATTGCAATATTCCTTGGAAGGCGGTAAGAGAATACGACCATTAATTCTCATCTTATCCGCAGAAAGTGTAGGAAAGTGTGATGAAAATGCATATTCTGCATCATGTGCTGTAGAGCTATTACACACGGAATCAGTAATTCATGACGACATTATTGATAATGAAATTCTAAGAAGAAGAAAGGATCCTTTTCACATAAAGTACGGGTACAACACCAGTATCATAACAGGAGATTTTGTCTTGGGCTTGATTTTGAATATTTCATCTCGTCTGGATAATGCAAGAATAGGAAGAGAACTTGCAATTACAGCAATGATGATGAGTGAGGGAGAAATGATTGAAACAAGATTAGAGACAAGTGAAGATGTTACCTTTGATGATTATGTCAGGGTGATGGAGTACAAGACTGCCACTGCATTTGAAGCAGCAGCAAAGATTGGAGCCATATTAGGTGGAGGCACAGAGGAACAAATTTTGGCACTTGCAGAATATGGTAAAAACATGGGAATAGCATATCAAATCAGAGATGATTTACAAGATTGGAATAATGAAGATAAATTATTCAATACACTGATCAAGAAAAGTTCTGATCCTCGTACTGTATTTGATCGAATGGATGTCATGCTCAACAATTATTCCAATAAAGCAAAGACGGCATTAAGAAAAATTAATGATGGTCCTTCAAGAACAAGATTAGAAAGTCTTCTAGACTTTACTATGCTTAGTGTATAATTGGCAATCCGCTCATAATAGGAACTGCAGATTTTGCAAATTGGATAACTGGATCTGGATAGATACCTATTCCAACTATGAAGATTATTGAGAATATCATAACTGCAATTACTGATTTTGGTTCTTTTAGTCTCTTGTTTGATTCTCCTTCTTCAAAGTACATTTTTCTAATTATCCAACCATAGTAAGCAAGTGAGAGTGCACTGTTAAGAACTCCTGCTACAGCAAGATATGGAGCCCACCACAAAGTATGACCAGCATCTATTGCAGAGCCAAATAACATTAGTTTGCTCCAAAATCCATTAAGTGGTGGTACACCAGCAAGTGCAAGTAATGAAATTGTAAGACCAAGTGCAGTGATGGGCATTCTTTTACCAAGACCTTTTATCTTTTCAATGTGGGTAACACCAAGAGTTGTAACTATTCCTGCAACAGCAATGAAAGTTGACGCCTTCATTACAGAATGATTCAAGATGTGGAACAATGAGGCTTGGATTCCGATTGGTGAGATTGGAGCCACACTAAGACCAATCAGAATGTATCCGGCTTGTCCAATACTAGAATAAGCAAGCATTCTTGTGAGATTTCTTTGTTTGATTGCAGCCAAGTTTCCTACAGTCATAGTAACAATAGCAATTACTGCAAGTGCAAACGCCCAGTGAAGATTGAGTGCTATTGCACCCATGATTATTACTCGCAGAGCTGCTGCAAAACCCGCTTTCTTTGTACCAGCTGCAAGTAATGCAGCTATAGTTGGAGGAGCGCCTTCATATGCATCAGGTAACCACATGTGGAATGGAACTAGTCCTATTTTGAATCCAAACCCAGCAATGAACATGCCTACAGCAAGTATTGCAAGGGGCATCATGTCAGGTCCAAGCTTTGAGAATCCGGCAATTACCTGTTCTATGTTTGTAGAGCCGGTTAGACCGTATGCAATTGAAATACCATAAATTATGATTCCAGATGATAATGCGCCAAATAGGAAATATTTGATTGCGGCTTCATTTGATGAGGGATCCTTTTTGAGATATCCAGCCAAGACATATGTTGGAATACTCATTAGTTCCCATGCTATGAATAACATTACAAGATCAGTCGAGTATGCAATCAGTATCATTCCAACTGATGCAAGCAGAATTAATGAGTAGTATACTGCAGGATTGGCTCTTTTGCGCATGTAGCTAAATGAGCCAACTGTTGTCATTATTCCAACAATCAACATTGCAATTGCAAAGAATGATCCAAACTTGTCATCAACTAGAACATTTGATGAGAAAATTGCAGACTGGGTTACATGTTTTGTAATTATTTGATAAATAACAAATCCAATTGCTGCAAGTAATGCACCAAGAGTTATTGCACCATAAACAGAAGAGCCTTTTTCTTTTCTTGCTACATTAATTACTGGAATTAATACTCCTACTGCTCCAAGTATCAGAGTTAACATAATTGGTGTTGATGTAAAGTCTATCATTTTCTATCTCCTAAATTAACAATAGGAATACTACGATTAGTATACCTACTCCAAAGATGTAAAGATAAGATTGAGAAACTCCTGTCTGTGTTGCTTGCATTATTCGCGCACCACCAGCCATAGCCTTCTCTGGAACCACATTGAATCCCTCTAATACAATGATCTCAAAGTACTTGTAGAGACCCCTTGCAACGTATAGAGGAGCTACCACAAATCCCCAATAGATTAATGCATTGAGATACCATCTGTTTAAGAAGAATTTGTGCAAGGCGTAAAAGAATATGTTTGAATTTACAAATTTAACTGGATCAGCAAATCTTCCAATATAGAAGACATACCCTAGTCCAAATCCAATGGCAAATGCAGCTAGTGATGCCATAAGAGCTATAGGATTAACACCTTCCAAGAAGCCACCAAGTAATGGTGATCCTCCCATTGCAACAGCATCAACATTAGACTTTATTCCAAATGTTGAACCCAAGTAGTTAACAAAGAGATCATGTATCTGGTGTTCAAATGCAAGACCCATCACACCCACTCCAATTGTCAATACAGCAAGTATTCCATATGGAACCCACATTGAAGGACTAGCTTCGTGTATATGATGTCCTGCCTTTTCTAATTCTTCAATATGCTTACTTTTGTTACCAAAGAATACTAGTCCTATCATTCTAGTTGTATAGAATGCAGTTATCACTGCAGTAACTACTGCAATTGCAAATAGTGGAAGAGCCCAAGTATTACCAGATTGATAAACTGCTGCAAATATTGCATCTTTACTCCAGAAACCCGTTGTGATAAACGGAGCGCCCATCAAGCCAAGACCAGCTGCCCACATGAAGACATATGTCTTTTTCATGTATTTTCTGAGACCTCCCATATCCGTCATAAATCGAGAACCTACAATATGTAATACAGAACCTGCAGCCATGAACAGCGATGCCTTGAACATGGCATGTGAAATAAGATGGAAGAAACCAGCCGTATAACCATCAACGAATTGTTTTGAAAGACCCGCAACACCAAGAGCCATCATCATGTAACCTATCTGAGAGCCAGTAGAATATGCAAGGACTTTCTTTATTTCAGGATGTACCATTCCTTGTGTGGCAAGAAGAAGTGCAGTTATTGCTCCAACCCATGCTATCACTTCAAAGAATTGATCCATATTGATTCCAATTGCTGCCAATGCAAAGAATAGAGGAGCCAATCTTGCTACCAAAAATACACCAGCTTTTACCATTGTTGCAGCATGAATTAATGCTGAAACTGCAGTAGGTCCAGTCATTGCTTCAAGTAGCCATTCGTTTAATGGGAATTGTGCAGACTTTCCTATTGCACCACCAAACAACAAGACAGCAGCTGGAATCAACAAGTGTTGTGCAGACATGGCAGTTGCCCAGCTAGTATTTGTAGTTAATTCTCTAAATCCAAAAGTACCTGCAAATGCAAAGATTAGGAACATACCGGCCAGCATCATGATATCACCAACCTTAGTCATGATGAATGCCTTCATTCCAGAATGGGTTGGAGAATAATAGTCCATAAGACCAAGCACATGTCGTCCTTCTGTTCCAACATGATCCTTCTTCTTGTCTTTATACCAAAATCCTACCAAGGCATATGATGCAAGGCCTACTCCTTCCCAACCAAAGAAGAGCTGCAAAAAGTTATCAGATAAAACAATAAGCTGCATCGAACCCAAGAAGAATGCCATCCAGAAGAAGAATCTAGTTAGATCCTTGTCTCCTTTCATGTATCCAGTACTATATACAAATATCAAAAATGAAATCCAAGCAACAACATTACTCATTATTACAGCAAGTGGATCAGCTAAAACTCCAGCCTTGAGTCCAATGGATGAGATCCAAGGAATTTGATTATGTATCTCATGATTACTAAGAGCTGATGGAAGAAGAGTTAGGACAGATATTGCACTTGCAAGAGCAAATGCTACTGCAACATAACCAGTTGCACGTTTAGAAGCTTTTCCAACAGCTGGTATTATCAGAGCTGCAACAAATGGTAGTATCCAAATTGCCCATACTCTAAGGTCACCCAATCCAGGAATAAAATTAAAAGGCAAAATAGTCATCTTCTAAACCCCCACCAATCCTTTCATGAAAGGAATTATTTGATTAAAGAATACATCGGGATATATTCCAATAACAACACTAAATCCTGCCAAGACCATCATTGGACCTGTAACATACCAATTGGCTTCTTTTGTTTTTTCCAAATTTTCTGGAAGTTTTCCAAAGAAGATTCGTTTTATCATCCATAGTACGTATGCCATTGTAATTACAGTTGCAACCAAACCTAAACCAAATGTAACCATTCTTATCATTGAGCCCTGCTGAATTGCAGTTTGGAGTGCACCATAGAACATTGTCCATTCCGCCATAAATCCACTAGTTGGAGGAACACCCATGAGAGTAAGGGCTCCAATCATTGCACAAACTGCGGTTATTGGCATCTTTCCTGCAAGACCTCCCATCTTGGTTATACTGCGAGTTCCAACTTGCAAAATTATTGCACCTACCATCATAAACAAAATCACTTTACCTAGACTGTGAGATACAAACATCATTTCAGAACCAGAAAGACCAAGTGCAGAAGCAGAACCAATTCCAAATAAAATATAACCCATCTGACTAATACTAGAATAAGCAAATAATTTTCTAATGTCATCTTGCACCAATGCCATTATTCCACCATAGATCATAGTTACCAAGCCCCAAATGTTCAAGGCCAGAGCAAAATGCTCATACTGAGCAGGCATTAACATTATTATCAATCTAAAGAATCCGTATGCACCAACTCCCAACATAGCTCCAGATGATAGTGCGTTAAGTGGAGTCGGTGAAGCTTTGTAAACATGTGGCAACCACATGTGTACCACAAATGATGCCATCTTTACCGCAAGTCCAACTATGATTGCAACAGCAGCAAGTGCAAGAACATGTGGTGGTATACCATGTGTCTTGATATCTGCATAATTGAAGCTGCCAACACTAAGACCAATCGAAAGAAAACCAAGTAAAAGAATAACAGCGCCAACATGAGTCCAGAAAAAGAATAACAATGCTACTCTTCGTCTTGACTCGTATCCCCAAATTGCTAACATGAAGAATGCTGGAATAAGCATGACCTCAAAGAAGACATAAAATTCTATCAAGTTGGTTGCAAGTATGGTTCCAAGCATACCCATTGCCATTACAAGGAAGAGTGCATAGTATGCTCCAATTTGATGATTAACATGACTTTTCAAAGAAGAAGATTCTACCATTTCAGTACCTCCTCCTACCAGTTGTTTTTCAGAATTCATTCGTTCTTCAAACATTGTGGTAATTCTTGAAACCATATACGGTTTTGAGAAAAGTGCTACCACTGTGGATATGAGATATATCATGATTGCAAATGGAGAAGCAAGACCATCAAGCAATAATCCAAATTCGCCAAATAGCTGAGTCCACTTGTAATGTTCTTCATAACCTCCTGAAAGCACTGGAGCAATAACTAGTACAGTGCAATACGCCAGCAACCCAAAACTAAACAATGCTGCTGCAGTAGGCCCAGACTTGCGTCCAATATAATATGCAACCGGAGAGAGCAATAGTGGTAATAGCAGAGCCTGTAATAGTACGAATTGCATTATCCTTTCAAGCTCCTAAAGTCTGCAATGTCAATGTTTCTGTACATTCTATATGCTACAATTACAAGTGCCAATCCGACTGCAACTTCTGCTGCTGCGATCGCTATTGAAAAGAGAGCAAATGTTTGTCCTTGACTATTTGGTATGTATCTTGAAAATGCTACCAAATTGAGGTTGGCAGAATTGATAACCATCTCTATGCCAAAAAGCATACGTATTGCATTTCTCTTTACTGCTATTCCATAGATTCCAATGGCAAGCAATGCCACTGAAACTAGAATAAAATCAATCAGCGCGTTGGCCATCTATAACATCCTCCCTTCTTGCTAGTGTCATTGCCCCAATAATTGATGATGCCAAAATTAATGCCATCACGATTAATGCAGGTGAATAATATGTTAGAAAGTCTTCTCCAATTTTTTTGTAATCTACTTCAGCTGAATTTGTATCCATTGTCTTCAGACCAGAACCGATGATTATTGTTCCTATGCCTAACATGATTACAATCATCAATGCAATACCGGCATATCTTCTGCGTTTGTCTTCGACTTTATTGAAAATAAGTTCACGTCTTACCAACATAACTGTGAACAGTATAAGAACTGCAATTGAACCTACGTAAACTGAAAGTTGGAACATTGCTACAAATGGTGCATCTAAAAGCAAAAAGAATCCAGCAATGCCAGATAGTGCAAGCATCAATGCGATTGAGCCATAAATCAAAGAGCGTATTTCAAGTGCTGCGATTGCAGAGCCAATTGTTAGAACAGAAAGAGCTAGAAATACAGCATCAACCATGTGAAGCACCCCTGTCATCGATCTTTATTTCAACATCTTGTGAAATTTTTGGCTTTATGGCAAGTTGCGCAGGGGTGTAAATTAGAGCAGACTTTGTAAAGGATGAAAGCTCATAGTCGTTGGTCATGTAAAGTGCATAAAATGGACATGCATCAACACATAGACCACAGAATACACATTTACCATAATCTATCTGTGGCATTATGGCTTTTTTGTTATGCTTCCATGTTTCATGAACCTTGACCATGCTTATGGCCTCTGCTATCCCCTCACATGCTACCGAGCAAAGATTACAACCAGTACAGTGCTCATGGAATAGTATGTGTCTACCTCTTAACCCAGCAATTCCCACTCCAGTTTCTGGATTGAACTGAAAGCCATCACCTACAAATTTTAATTTCTGTTCAGGATAACGTAACGTAAATCGTTTTACTGCAAGATGTTTTACACCAGAATTTAGTGCACGTATTATCCCAATTACATTACTCATTGCAACAATCCTCCCGGTCCCAAGACACCTGCGTATAGCAATCCGAGAGCTATAAAGATGTTAATGAATGCAAGACCAATTAGTTTGTACCAACCAGTGTGCAATATCATATCTATTCTAACTCGTGGAAAAACTCCACGCGGTAACAGAATCAAGAGTATGACTCCTACAGTTTTAATCACAAACCACAATGTACCGTTGAGCATCTCCTGATCAAAGAGTGGCAATCCAGGGAACTTGGCAGTTACAGGACCAATTGTAATTCCTTGAGTGATGATATCCTGTGGGAACGGTGGCCAAACCATTGGACCATTCCAACCACCAAGGAATAACACTACAAACAATCCTGCAAATGCATATAATTTCAAATAAGTTCCAAGTTGAATTAATCCATACATCATTCCTGAGAACTCTGTTAGCCATCCTGCAACTATCTCACTTTCTGCCTCAGGAAGATCAAATGGAACTCTTTCAAGTTCTGCCAATATTGTAATGAAAAATACTATGGCACCAATTGGGAGAAAAGCTATCCACCAAAAGTGTTCTTGTGACTCTACAATGTGTGAAAGATTCAAACTTCCAGAGAGTATTACGACTCCAAGAAGCGAAAGTATCAACGGAATTTCAAAAGCAACCATTTGATGGAGTGCCCTAAGACCTCCAATGAATGTCCATTTACTATTTGCTGCCCATGCAGTAAGTACAGCAATTATTGGAAAGAAACCGATTACTGCAAATACTGCTAAAAGTCCAACATTGGGGTTTGCAACTACCCATCCTGGAGCAACTGGAATAAGAGAAACAAATGCGCCAGCAGCACCAACAAACAACAATGGACCAAGCCAGAATATTGGTTTGTCAGCTTTTGCAGGGATGATGATCTCTTTGCTCATTAGCTTAAATCCGTCGCCCATCAGTTGTAGTATTCCTTCTATTTTTCCACAATAGAGTGGACCAACTCTGAGTTGCATTTTTGCAAGGAATTTTCTTTCAACAAATATTGTTGCAGCAGCAAGTAACGCAGCAAATCCAAATCCTGGAAATGCCATCACTTTGAAGATAGTAGTATGCATAAAGTTCTTGACAATCGGTAAAGTACGTGACGGATCTGCCATCCAAGTCATTGCCAAATAAGGCGTCATCAGTTGGTTGTTGATTACTGGCAGCTTGATGTAAAATAGTGTGATAAAGACTATCGGTAATCCAACTAGGCTGAAGATCAGAATAACCCAGAATATTAGATCAAATAAAGAACCGATGAATCGACTTAACCTAAACTGCGGTGCAATAGTTGACATTTATCGATCTGCCTCCACAGGCCAGTAATTAAGACCCCAGTAAACTGCGGGCATGTTGCCTAGCTTTTCTCCTTTTAACAAATATGGCATACAAATCAAATTTCTAAACGAACCGACGCTTATCTTCACCCTATAAGGTTCTGGCCTGTTGTTAGATACAATGTAATATCCAATTGCACCTCTTCCAGATTCTACTCTACGATAAACTTCATCATTACCTCCTTTTGGATTTGGTTTTAATTTTGTACGCACAGAGCCTGATTTTGGCATCTTTCTTAATGCATCTTTTATTATTCTACAGCTTTCAAACATCTCAAGGTAAGGTACTCGAGATCTTGCATACGAATCTCCTTCTTTCATAACTATTGTTTGAAAGTCTAGGTTTTCATAGACATCGTATGGTTCTTTTTTCCTTACATCAAAATCAACGCCAGATGCTCTGAGTACAGAACCAGTAGTACCAAGTCTGATAGCATCAGTTCTGGATAGTATACCACTTCCCTCTGTTCTTGCCTTTAAGAGAGGATTTTGATAGAATATGGCTTCATATTCTTTGAGTCTTTTTTCAAAATATTCAACTTGACGTAAACATCTCTCTTCAAAGTTAGATGGCAAATCATTTCGTACTCCACCAGGTACTAGATATGCATGAGTTACTCTAGCACCAGACATTGCTTCTAAAAGATCAATGAAAAGCTCTCTGTCACCTGCAGGCCACATAAACATAGTAGAGTGACCTAAGAATATTCCGTAGATAGCTAACCAGTATAAAATATAGATACAACGATTCAGTTCTGCCGCAATGACTCGAATGTATTTTGCACGTTCTGGAACTTCGATTCCCAACAATTCTTCCACTCCAAGACAATACGGATACAAGATGTTGGAAGAATCGTGTATTACTGGTCTTTCAAGATGAGGAATGTTTTGAATGTAATTTCTATATTCAGCCATTTTTTCTTCGCCTCTATGAACATAACCTGGATCAGGATCACAAGAAACAATGTAATCACCATCAACTTTGATAATTAATCTCATATGTCCAGAACCAGGATGTTGAGGACCTACGTTAAGTGTCATTATTTTATCATCCACAGTTTCAAGATGCATTCCTGGAGGTAGTTGTGTTGTCATTTTATCTTCCCTTTATCTTGAAATCTTTTCTAAATGGTGGTATATCTGCCCAATCCTCTGGCAAAAGTAATCGTCTCATATCAGGATGACCTTCAAAGTATACGCCAAACATTTCGAAACACTCTCTCTCATGAAATTCTACACTATAAAACACATCACGTAATGATGGAGTTCTTGTTGCATCAGAGCCCGGATTTGGAACATCTTCCCTTGGAACTCGAGTCGCAAGTGCAAAAATTTGTCTTCCAAGTTTTTCATCAGTATAAGATCCTAGATGATAAATAACTTCAATTTCACTTGAATCTGGATAGTCAACTCCGGATACAGATTCTGCGTGATCATACTTTAGTTCATCTCGTATAAATTTAGCAACATCGACTATGTCTTCTCTTTTAGTAGTTATTCTAATTCTGTCAGCTCTTACATAATCCACACGTATCTTATCTCCAAATTTTGACAAAATTTTATCTGCTAAAGATTTTTCAAATACCGGAATTGGTTTTGGTTTGACAGGAACATCAGGAGACAAGTCCAATCCTTTTTCTTCATAG
>DATEZN010000226.1:0-2653 GCA_035255545.1 Nitrosotalea sp.
AAAACTTTTGAAATTAATATTCGAGGAAAGAGAAAGAATCCTCATGCTGTAACTGCAAAGGACATCATTCTTTCCATTATTAGGAAAATTGGAACTGCTGGGGGAACAGGAACTGTAATTGAATATCGTGGTGAAACAATATCAGAGTTGACAATGGAACAAAGAATGACTATTTGCAACATGTCAATTGAGGCAGGAGCACGTGCTGGATTGATTGCACCTGATGAAAAGACATACCAGTATCTCAGCGGGAGAAAATATGTTCCAGATGATTATGATGAGTATGTTAGTCTCTGGCGTGAAAACTTGAAGACTGACAGTGGAGCAAGATTTGACAAGTCCTTTACACTTAGTGCAGAAAACATTGCTCCTCAAGTGAGCTGGGGTACAAACCCTGCAATGACAACTGATGTCACTGATACTGTTCCATTTCCAAATGAATATGGAAAAGGAAATCCAGAGGAAGAAAAGGGTGCAGAAAAAGCTCTTCAATATATGGCCCTAAAATCTGGTATGGCAATTACTGATATTGCAATTGATAGAGTGTTCATTGGCTCGTGCACTAATTCAAGATTAGAAGACTTGATGGAGGCAGCAAAAGTTGTAAAAGGAAAAAAAGTTTCATCACGAGTGCGAGCAATGGTTGTACCAGGTTCACAACTTGTAAAGAAAAATGCAGAAGAGATTGGTCTTGATAAAATATTCAAAGATGCTGGATTTGAATGGAGAGAATCTGGCTGCAGTATGTGTCTTGGTATGAATCCTGATATTTTAGCAGCAGGAGAAAGATGTGCAAGTACCTCAAATAGAAACTTTGAGGGAAGGCAAGGTACTGGGGGGAGGACACATCTTGTTAGCCCTGTGATGGCAGCAGCAGCTGCAATAAATGGACATTTTGTAGACGTAAGGGAATTGGATTTGAACTAGAATGCAGCCGTTCAAAAAGATAAAAAGCATAGCCACGCCACTTGACAAGGTAAATGTTGACACTGATCAGATAGTACCGAAACAATTTCTAAAACTAATTCAAAGAACTGGATTTGGTCAATACTTGTTTTATGATTGGAGATTTGAGAAAGGCACTCCAAAAAAAGATTTTGTCTTAAATGATCCTGCGTACAAAGACTCTAAGATCTTGCTTGCAAGAGATAACTTTGGTTGCGGTTCTAGCCGAGAGCATGCAGTATGGGCCCTTGATGATTATGGCTTTAAGGTGATAATCTCTACATCATTTGCTGATATATTTTACAATAATTGTTTTAAAAATGGAGTACTTCCAATTCCAATCTCTGATGAAATTTTACAACAATTATTCTCAACAAAATCAGAAATTGAAGTAGACCTGGAGAGTCAATCAATCATGGTTGATGGCGTACCAATCTCATTTCATATAGAACCGCATTGGAAAAAAATTCTACTTGAAGGCCTTGATGATATTGCAGTGACCTTGTTACATGAAAATGAGATTGTAATCTATGAAAGATCTCACAAAATCTAACTCAATTTCTTTATTATTGAATTAACCAACTCTTTGTTTCTCTCAACACGTGTGGGTGAATCAATGTCTAACCATTGAGTTTTTCCTATGTCATATGCAGCAATTTTTCCTTTCTTTGATAATGGTTGCAATATATCATAGGAAAGATTCAGATCTTTTTTTCGTTGGGTTTTAGTCTTAATCGTACTGATTATCTTGGAATCTATGATGTATATCCCAAGACACTCTGCCATCTGTAATTCAATTGTGGGTTTTTCCTTGAATTCCTGAATTATTCCATTTTTAACTATGGCAAATCCTGTCTCTTCTTTTCTATATCTTCTCACAGCTATTGTGGCATCTGTCTTGGAATCCTTGTGAAATTGATACATTTTGTTTATGTCAACTGGACATAGGTTGTCCACAAACCACAAGAGAAATTCTTTGCTTTTACCAAGAGATGTTTTTAGGTGGATGAGATCTCCTCCTGTTCCACTTTGTGAATCTTGGGTGAATTTTATGGTTTTTTTAAACGAAGTGTGATTCTCAAAGTATTTCTCTATCTGTTTTCCAATGCCTGAAAAATTACCTAGTATGATTATCTCATCAACTATGTCAAACTTGGAAAGATACTTGGCAATATGATAAACAAGTGGCCTTCCATTGACTGGAATCATTGCTTTTGGAATATAGTCTGTAAATGGCCTTCCGCGTGTTCCGCGGCCTCCTGCCAAAATTACAGCTTTCAAATCTATCTGTATGATTTCTGTTTTCTTCTTCTAGCACCAGGGCCACCAAATTTCTTTGGTTCCTTTCTTCTGTCATCTCCACTCAACAAGTGCTTGTCAAATTCAGTCAATCGTTTTCTAAGATCTTCTCTTACTGTTCTTGTGAGTGGATGATCTTTTGGTTCCTTTCTAGATTTTGTCCAACCTGTCATAGCTCTTGAAATTGCAATTGCGCTTGCATAAGATTGTCCAACAAAACCTCCACCCTTGACCTTTATTGAAAGATCAATCTTGTTTCTGAGTTCTCCTGCGACTTCTAATGGGCCTAGCATGATTTCTCGTGCTACTTCTTGTTGAACCATTTCTACTGGAATGTTGTTAATTCTTACACGACCTACTCCTTTTGTGATATATGCATGTGCACGTGCGGTCTTTCTAGATGCATAAT
>DATEZN010000227.1:0-3839 GCA_035255545.1 Nitrosotalea sp.
TCAATAAATAAAGAATTGATATACATTGTTCAGGAACAATGTTACTCGTGTCACGAATAGATTCCACATCCAACCCGATATGCATAGAATTCATGTCCTTGAAGTGTACGGTCTCACACTTGTTTAAAAGACTGACGTATATTTTCTCCTAGTTTGAATAGGACTACACGATTCAGGATTTAGCATATAATGTATAAAAGATATAGTAATCACACATCTCAATACCAATTTCAATCAGGTATTTTGAAATGTGTTGTTTTTTAGAGATAATTTAGACTCATTTCATTTTAATTTGAATGTGTTCTCCATCAACATTCATCTTTATGTTCGAATATGTATATGTAGACATGTCATATTTTGATAGATCTTCATCAAATGTAGCTATTGTTGTAGAATTGTTATAGATTTGTTGCAATTGTTTTCCCCTTCCCAGATCTATCAAAAAATGAGGATCCGCTACAAGCAATATTCTTCCAGTCTTGAGATGATTGAACAGTACAAATGAATAATCATTCGGAGTATTATTTTTATGAAATACATAGTGTAAAACCCACTCATATGTTGGATTGGCAAGTACTGTAGTATTAGCATCATTTACATTTTGTAGAATAAATGAGGTAGCCTGAAATTCAGAGTGTGTGACATTTACGCTTATAACAAGAAAAGTGCTTGCCAAACCAAATATAGCAATTCCCAAAACCACAACAGAAGGCAAGATTTTGTTCAAATTTTTCTTATTGAAGTGCTCCAAAATATTCATGATTAATACTGATGCAGATATACAAAATACTGGAAGCACTGGAATCCAGTAGAAATATTGGTTATATCCAATCAAGAGCAGAAATATTACAAATGGAACAAACCAAAACAAAATAAAAAAATGTCTTCGCATAATTGCAAATATAGTGCCAGCAATTCCAAGAATAAATAAAACTGGATCAAGCTTGAAAAAAACTAATGATATGTACGGTAATCCAAAACTTGGTCTTTGTGTCTGACCTATGACATCCCTCACCCACACATCAAACTGGTGTGCACCTACTGCCTGAAGCGGCCATATAAGAGGTATCAAAACTACCGGAATCATCAACAGTGTGAGAGCTTTGATATTTTTTCCAGTATTGAAATACACTAGACCCGCAATCAGCGGAATCATTGTAAAGACAGGAATTTTTGTAAAGATGGCAATACCAAGACAAATCCCTGAAAGAGACACTAACAGGTATTTGTTTTTAGAATCTTTTGTCTTGAGTGCGAACAGCATAGATGTTAAAAGAAACGGTAACAGTATAGAATCCAAAAGTATTCGCCTCATTATCCAGGTAAATGGCATCACTGCAAACAAGAGAGATGAAACTAATGCGATTTTTTTCCCATATCTAGTATCAGCGATTTGATAGACAAGAAATGTATCCAAAACCGCCAGTAAACCCATGACGAGTCTAGGTACAAAATAAAGTGATGCGATGAAATTTTGGTCAATTGAAGGATGCCAAGAATTTGGAAATCCAATCAGGCCAAAGATAGAAGCAAGAAAAATTTGTCCAAAATAAGGATGATCATGAAAATATCTATCTTGTAATCCAAGACCATTTAGTACATGCATTGCTCTTTCCATGTACACTCCCTCATCATAGAAAATATCTGGAAACCCCACAGTATTCCAAAGATGTGTAAAACCAGACAGTGCCAGTATTATTCCCAGAATGTATATTGTTTTGATTTGTTGGAATTTTTTACTCAAGATAACCTACTTCCAGTGATTTGTGTTTTCTAGAAAGACTTGACCGTATTGTTGTGCTATTTTGTATTCCAATTCCCATGTAACAGTACCTTTTTTCAGTAGATCACTTACTTGAGAAAAGTAATTTTCCAAGTCAGGTGGACTAATTATCAATACCTCTCCACCTTCATTTCCCACAGTAAATTTATGAGGAGTGTTTTTTGGTACAACGATTAGGTCACCAGGTATAGCATCCACAACCTTATTTTCAAGTATGAACTTGTATTGACCTTTGATGATGTAAAAACACTCGTTACCTCTAGGATGTAGGTGTAGTGTCGGTCCCACATTTGGCTGATGAATCGCATAAAGTATTGTGTAAATACCGCCAGTTTCAGAAGTTAGTGATTTGATCGTCATAGTTGTACCATGAAAGTCAAATGTTCTATCCATGTCGCTTAGCATTTCAGATTATACCAACAATATAAAAAAGAGTCTAGTTTTGAATCAGGATTAACTAACAATATCAAACATATCTGAACAAAGATTATCAAATTGTAAGAACATGGCACCTGATACACCATAGTTTGTGTCTAGTAAGGCTCATTAACGGTGAATATTCATCGATTGACTAGAACATGAGCCGCTTGAGATATTGGAAACTTACTGTGGATGACGTTCGAAAGGCAGAGTATGACCCAAAAAAAGTATTGATCTGGGAAATAAAATGTCCAAAAGACGACAAGGGTGCAGTATTTGGAGTATACTCGTATAGAAATGGAACCCCATGGGATTATGATTTAATCAAAGGTATTGTATTTTATCACAACATGATAGAAAAAGAAGAGGTAGACAAACTAACGAAATTCCTCAAGGAAAAGTTCGGTGGAGACCCAGCAGAAAAAAGCTCGAGAATATTCCTAAAGGGCTCGCGTGAAGTATATGCACCAAAAGAGATTGCTGATCTAGCAGTCCAGCTGGGCGACAATTTTGAGGTAAGCACAGAACTTACGATAGAGTTTGAAAACTTTACTGTGCCAGAGCAAGAAAAAAGTAATTTGCCCTCAAGTAAGATACTTCCAATTCCCGGGTTATAGAGAACACATTAGAAAAAATACTATTAATACAGATCTGTCCATTTCATAATCTACAATGGATAAATCCATGACCATAAGTCAGCATCTTGAAGATTTAAGAAAAAGAGTATTCAGATCAGTTATTGTAATAGGAATAATTTCATTTTTTATTCTAAGTTTTCATCTTACGCCATTTACATACAACGGAATCAAGTTGTACTATCCAACATTTAGCCCATTTGACAACATGGCAGCGCAAGCAACGATATCAATGAAACATCATCTGTTGCCATCCACAGTACAATTAATCCAGACAGCCCCAGGACAGGCATTTTTTTCCCAGTTCTATATTGCAATATTACTTGGAATAGTATTTTCAATGCCTGTCATAGTCAAAGAGTTTGTAGGATTTTTAGCTCCAGCATTGCATAGAAAAGAGATCCAAATAATTAGAAACATAACAATTCCAGCCATCATACTTTTCATAATAGGAGGATTATTTTCGTATTTTTTTGTTACTCCGTACATATTGGGATTTCTTTACAAATATGGCCAGTCTGCAGACCTGCTTACATTTTTGAACATAATGGATTTTATCACATTTGTACTCCAGTTTATTCTTGCGTTTGGAGTATCATTCCAGCTACCACTGATAATGTATGCACTTACTGCATCTGGACTTATTGACCCAAAATTTTGGAGAAACAATATCAGATATGCAATTATTGCAATGGTCATACTAGGTGCAGCAATAACACCAGATGGTAGTGGTGTTACAATGTGGTTTGTTGCAGTTCCAATGATTGTACTATATCTAATAGGTATGATAGTATCAGAGAGACAGGTAAAAAATAT
Source organism: Nitrosotalea sp. (assembly GCA_035255545.1). Taxonomy (GTDB): domain Archaea; phylum Thermoproteota; class Nitrososphaeria; order Nitrososphaerales; family Nitrosopumilaceae; genus Nitrosotalea. The sequence continues at coordinate 3,655 of DATEZN010000227.1, forward strand.
TGGAACACTTAAATCTTGATCTGCCGCATTTAAGCCACTAATGGCATATGAAAATGTAATAATTGCAGTGGTGATAGTTGGGGTTTTGATATTTGGTGCCAAAAAGATCCCCGAACTTGCAAAAACGTTTGGAAAGGCAAAGGGCGAATATGAAAAAGGCAGACTAGAATCAGAAAAAGAGCTCA
>DATEZN010000228.1:0-4297 GCA_035255545.1 Nitrosotalea sp.
TCAATAAAGTCGTCTATTTGCGTAATATTCAAATTTCCAAAACCAAGTAATAATCCAACAGAGAATGAAACAAAAATAATTATAGTCACAAGAATCGTAATTTTCGGAGTTAGTCTAGTCATATTATTTAATTTAGTCTTGTTGTTTTTCTTGAGGTTTCCATCTCGATTGAATAATTATTTTGTGTACTTGATGATGCTTGTCATGGCTAGTCTAGTTTTATTATTCCCTGGTTGACAAGAAACTTGATTGCACCAAGCAATTCATCGTCTGATACCTGTCCTTGACCATAATAGTTGAATATTCCTTTTACCCAAGATGGAATTTTTGAGGTAACTGTTGTGGATGCAGGTGGTGCGGATGATGTTTGGTTACAATTACTACATGCTGTATTTGAGTTACTGGCTTGTGGTGTAGAGCTGTTTCCAACTTGTGATAACATTGTTGGCGCTTCTATTAATTGGAAAAAGATTGAATCGCTTTTTGTTTGATCGTCTCCTTCCTGTACCATGATTTTGTATTGACCGTTCTCAGCCCAGATGTTACCAATAATGTTTATACTGGTAGTATAGTCTCCATTGTTATCTAGATCTATATTATTTGCTGATGCCACATTGCCAGACGGACTAGTTATTTGCATGCCTACTTGCTGTCCTGAATGTGAATCTGTAACATGTCCACTGATGATAATTTTTGAATTATAATGATACACTGACTGGTCAGTTGTAACCGTGATTGGCATTGATGATGTTTGTTGAGTATTTCCAGTGTTGTTACAGTTCAGACATCCTGAACCGGGATTGTACTGAGTTAGTGTTGGAGCAATTTCATTTTCAACAAGACTGGTTCCGATAATTTCTATTTCTTGAGTTCTATCCGTAAATGGAATGGATAAAGTTCTATCAGTTGTTGTGGTACTTGTCTCTTGAAAATCAGCTTCCTGACTACCTACTAGTACTTGATATGTGCCATCCTGACCATTTGATAGTATTGAATTAATCAGTGTTCTTGGAAGTGTTATTGTTAATACTCCATCTCCACTAGTCTGCGTTGATATCATTAGTGATTTTGATTGTATGTCTGCCTTTATGCCGAGAATTTTACCATTGGTTATCCCATATTGTGCAGAAAAATTTGTACCGTCTACTGGTATGGTGTTTCCTGATTGACTGGGAATAGATCCTGCGAATTGAAAAGTTGTTTGTGCTGTTTCACCTGAGCTACCATATTGTACTTTTACCGTGTAGATGCCTGCTGCTTGCCAGATGACACCTGTGGCGGTTATAGATGTTGAATATGTTCTGTCAGATCCTAGGTTGACTTGATTTACCATGACCAAGTTTCCTGTTGGAGTGGTGATGATGACTGTGACTAGTGTACCAGAAATATAATCCTGTGTACTTCCAGATATTGTAACTGTATCTCCATCATTGTATGATGTCTTGTCAGTTGTTACTGTGATTCCACCTGTATTTCCAGATGTGGTAGTTTGATTTGCACCTGTATAATTCAAAAGAGCTGGAGAAGCAAAAACCGGTGTGACTGCAATACCTGTTATTATTACTAGAACTAAAATGGCAAATGTGATTCTGTAATTATTTATTTTACTTGACATGCCTTATTCCTCTGTTCAATGATCTAGGCTCTTGTCTTGATGGAACAATTATCTTGTGTCGTTTGATGTCTGCTTTGACCAGTTCTCGTAGTTGCTGTACCTTGGTTCTTCCATGAAATTTAGCATCATAGTATAGTAACTTGGATGTTGTACGATCATACTGCAAACTTGTACGGTCTCGTTTTGGTCCGTCATACCCTCGAAAACCTGTTGATGACATGTCAATAGCATGTCATTAACACGTAATAAAGATTACGTGCATATAACTTGTCGCTCACATGCTATTGACCAGTTGGTGTATATCACGGGGTATGTTAGTAGACATGTCAAAGACATGTCATCAAACGCAGGACACAAACGCAAACCAACTGTAGCCATAAAAGATGACGTGTACGAAAAGGCAAAGAACAAGGCAGCAGAAAAGGGTCTGACACTAGTAGATTATGTAAATGAAATCATTTTACAAAACGTGGAAAAGGATGAATTTTTAAAAAACTATGCGCCATATATAGAAAAAATAAGCACCGGAGATACCATCATACTACGAGACAACAAAATAAAAACAATTGTCGAAGTGTATCTAAAGGAAGGAAAGATGCATTGCTCAAATGATGAAGGCCGTGATTGCATCCATGTGCATTTTGCACTGGGATTGCCTGAAGTTGGACGATTAAAGAAAAAATAATTGTTTGCAAGAAAATTTCATTTTGCTATATCACTTTCCATTCTTTACCCTTTGATACCTTGTATGCTAGATACGCGTAACAAGCAGCGTGGAGTGCATCGTCATTTGTTTCGTCACCGTGTACATATTGTACAAAACTTCTTCCCATGGAATTTGCAGTTTTAGCCTCGATACATGTGAAATGATCAATCATCCAGTTGATTTTGTCGGGCTCTGAATATGGAATCTGGATTCTTGGTACGCCGTCTGGATGCACTTGACTTGGTTCTGGCCTTTTGATCAAGTCTATTATAACTTCGATAATCCATGTCCTGTCTGCCAAAACTCGATACTCGCTGGATATTTTTTTGAATGGTTCATCTGAATTGTAACTGTAATTACACTTGTAGATGCGTGAGCCATATTTTTTTGATAATTTTTCAACTTGGCGAGCACCTCCGCCGCTGTCGCAGACTATTTTATCAATTTTGTATTTATCAATTAAATTAATTATCATGTCAGCTTGATTCTCCGTTGACGGGTCGTCAATTTTGATTACATTAAGAACTTTGAACCTTGGAACGTTTTCATTGACCAATTGCCAAATCCATACAACTGTAAACGCCTGAGTTCCGCCGCCAAAATCAATCCCTGCAAATATTGGTAATCCATATTGCACATTTTCTGCAGGCGTAAAATCTATGGTTCTGTCAAACAGATGCATCATATCGTCTCTTGTAAGCGGCCGTTGCATGCCTTTGTGCCACCACCCCTCAACCTCGTTTGTAAAATAACGAGGTGGATTTTCTCTTCTTTTCTCTTCTATTTTTTCTGGAGGTATCCAAAATGCCATGTGCTGTGATATGTGGTATGAACTCACATCAGTTATCTCAGGATTTTTCGCAACCCACTTTTTATTCTGCAAATCCCATTCCATCTGATTTCCCGTATGCCACAGCTTCCACCATGCATCGCCATAGTTAGAGCCAGTACCAATTACAAAGAGTTTACCATGCTCGGATTTGCTCAATGATTCACTTAGTACTGGAATTGCTTCGGCATTCAATGATTGGACTTCATCAATTACAGCAAAATCTACTGCAAATGATCGCGCTTCCTCAAAATTGTTCCAACCACTGACCATGTGGAGCATGGAACCGTTCTTAAATTTGCGAAAAGATTTGTTTCCTCCTTTCACCATTTGGTCGCGAAGAATTTTTGATTTGTAGATTGCATCAAGCAACCTATCTCTTGAAAATGATCTAACATGCGCGTCCCGGTCACTTACGTAAAGTCCCACTGTTCCAGGGTGCGTCAACAGGTGATATAGTAACAAGTTCACAGCAAACTCTGTGATCTCAACTTGTCTTGCTTTGACGATGTAGACTTTTTTTGCAGGGTCTCGATAGATTTGCTTTAGATAATCCCTACTTTCAAATGAAAATGGTTCTCCCTTGATAATCCTAAATTTTTCTACAAACTCGATGATGTCATCTGGGATGCCAGATGATTTACCATCTACTCCATTTCCAGGGTCAGTTGGAACCAGACTCCAAATCTTCTTCCACATTGTCCTCCTCCTCTACCACTGTGTTTTCTGATTCCACTTTGCCTTTTTTCTTGGATTTTGCTGCCTCTAGCTCGTTTGACACATACGATAACGCTTTGCCTGATTTACTCGTGCTTTTTTGCGCGGCGGTTCTGGGCGGAGTCGTCTACTACCTCAATACCAAGAGCGGAGCGGCGAAGCCGGCGGATGCTTCCGACAAGCCCGCCTTCTCAATCGACTCGTCCATGATTGCCTCGCTTACGATCGCGCATCCGGCGGCTCCCGGTGAGGCGCCGATTCAAATCGTCAAGCGGAATGGAGCGTGGCAAATTGTTCAGCCCACGGAAACGAGCGCGGATTCGTCCTCCATCCAGGCGATATTGGACGGCCTCGCTTCCACGCGCATCACCCAGACGGAATCCGGCGCACCGGACCGCCTCAAGGCCTTTGGGTTGGAACCTCCGGAAGT
>DATEZN010000229.1:0-5280 GCA_035255545.1 Nitrosotalea sp.
ATCAATCATAGTTGTAAAATCTTCCTCTTGTTCTGCATTGGGATCTTCTTGTACGTTAAACAAATTATGTAATAGACTGTAGAGAACCTCCAATTCCCATGGGGAAATACCATAAAATTTTAAGTAAAGTGGAAATTTTGATATGCTCATTTACAGATAATGATGAAAATTTCTAATTAAAGGTTCACTCTGGAAAATTCTCTGATAAATTCATTTCTTGAAAAGTATGCATTATCAAGATGAATTGAAATACTTTAACGCATCTTGAATGGTGTTTATCTCAATTACTTTCATTCCATATTTACTTTCCATTGTAGGAGAAAGTGGTTTTTCTTGTGTAGTGCATGTTTGATATGTGACTGGACCTTCGTTTGACTGACTACATGTTTGAACTGACATAACGCCCTGTCCTTGTGGGACCAAAAAGATCTTTGCACCAAATTGTCCTGCCGCATCTGCTTTTTCTGCTGCTGCACCAATTGGTCCTATTGTTCCATCTGATTGTATGGTGCCTGTCATCAATACTTGATTGTTTATGGATTTACCAAGTATGTCTGAGATTAGAAGAACAGTCATGGCACCCCCTGCACTGCCTCCGTCAACTGCCTGTAGGTTTTGATTATTTCCAGTACTGATTGAAAAAATAACATCTTTCTTGGATAGATCAGTCCCAGTAACGTTGTGAGCTACTGTTACTGCTGTCTTTGCCGAAGTCTGAAAATCTACTCCTGTTGGAATGGCTGTATTTACTAAAACAAGTCCTGTGCCGTCTCGAACATCTACTGTAATTTTGAGTACTGCCCCTTGGTATGATGTAGTCTCAAAAAAGCCATCACTTTGAATCACTGGACTTACAGCAACAGCAGATATTGTAGCATTGTTATCTTCTGTATTTGATGAATGATCTCCAAGACTTGTTACTTGTTGAACTAGTAAATTGTATTTTGTTTGAAGGGAATTGTACTTGATCTGTAAATCATCTAGTTTTGCAGTAAGTTGATTGTTTGACACATCTGACATGTTATCAACAATTGAATTTGATTGGGTGTACTGGTTAGAACCTGGAACGTGAAGAATGTTGTTATCGATCAAGTATTGCATGGTCTGTAAGAAATCTGAATCAGTAGTTTGATTTTGTGACCACCACCTTGCAGTATTTTTTACCCAACTTGGAATTGGGGATTCTTGAGCCGAGGCTTGGAGAGAATATAAAATGACAAATGTTCCAATCAGAATCATACATGATATTATGATGATACCTGGTTTTGTAGAACGTACAGTTTTCGTTTCAATACTGTATTGGAAAATAGAAATTTAAATTTTATGAAACAAAATTACCTAAAAAATATATCTGGTTTTTACCCTTTGAAAACAACCTATATCTGATATGGTGATTAACTTGAGGCTATATTGTAACATGATATTCTAAAAAGATAAAATGATTTTATTTCACTCTTATTGCTTGAATGTTCTAAATTGTCATTATGTACTTGAACGTATACAATACACCTATTGTTGCAATTACGTATACCATGGGCTTCCATGCTAATACTGGAAAACTTGGAGTTGCAAGTTTAACTTTATAGTTATCAAGAACTGTGTTGACATATTTTCTTATTCGTTCGTTCCAAATTTTGTATTCGATCTGGTGTTTTTTCAATAATGTTTCTATTTCATAAAATACTGGAGTTCTCTGACAAAAAAGATGCTGCAGATAGTCACGTGAAACCTCTACTTCTGCTTGGATTGCAACAAGACCTTTTTTCATTTCTAAAAGTCTAACATGCATCTCCCATGGTTTTTTAAGCTTCAATGAAAGACCGCTACCGATCTGCATTTCTTGTTTGTGTTCAAACTTTACATGAGTGAAACCCTCGTTGGAAAAGATCTTTAGCATTTCCTCCACGCTTTTCTTTACAACTATGGTGAGCTGCTCTACTCCTTTTGTATCCACATTGATTTTGTCTCTCTTGCCGTCAAGAAAAGTCATGGTCTTGGGATATCTAGTAAGAAACTCTACCATAACTTGGCGTCCATTTTAACTCTATTAAAACTATAGTTGTTTTAAATTCTCGTTCCTAGTCCACGAACATAGACACATTGTTCATACGAGATTGCCATCTCATTTTCTCTTATCTTCCTGTCAGTAATCTTTGCATCTGAATTTCTAATCAATACACATGGAGTTGCGTCTGAACCTTCACCCATCTTTAGATTGGCAATGGATGCAAGATCGTCTGCAACTGCTTGAAAAGTTACCTTGAGAGAATTTCCATACAAGTCTTTTTCTCCACGAAGATCAGATGTAGGATCAATACCGGAGCATGCTATTGCAACTCCTACAGTTCCAACTCTACCAGGCATCAATCTGCTATCTGCAATGATTATTCCAACATGAACATTATACTTTAACAAAAATTTTCTTTTGAGATGTTCTGCTCCGAGATACGGCTCATTTGGGTATAACACCAGCGTTCCGTTTTTTGTATTGGACTTGTCTATTCCTGCATTTGGTGCCATGATGTTATCTGATGATGTTATGACAAACCCTGGAATTCCACCAAATATTGTATCTGATTCTCTCAGAATTATCTCTGCAATACTTGGTTTCATACGAAACTTCTTGGCAATTTTTTCTGCATCAGCGGAAGGCATCACCTTGTTGTATTCTAAAACTCTTCCCTGTGAATTTGCAACATACTTGCTTGAAATTACAATAACATCACCGTTTTGGGGAACGATATTCGCATCTGCTAGATCTGTTACAATGCTTTCAAACAAATAGAATAGTTCTTTTTTCAATGTAGATTTTATGGGTAAAACTGTAAGTGACATGTGTGTTTTTAGATTGTAATTACTATTTAGCGTTCTGCAAACATTTTAATTTCTTCAACGTTGATTTTTACTATTGAATATTACTGAAAAGATTCTAGCTCGTGCTTCTGGTAAGACACAAGTTTCACCAGGAGATGTAGTATTTGTCAATGTGGATAAGGTGATGATGCATGATGTATCTGGACCTGGAGTATTGGCAGTATTTGAAAAATTAAGAAAGAAAGGAATGGTGATTGACAAAGTATGGAATCCTGATAGGGTATGGGTTGCAGAAGACCATTTTGTACCTGCAGCTGACAAGATATCGGCACAGAATGTTGTACTATTAACAAATTTCACAAAGCAATTTGGAATCAAGAGACATTTCAAATATGGTATGGGTCAGTATGGCATCTGTCATACCTTGTCTCACGAAGAAGCAATGGTGCTTCCAGGGGAAGTCTATGTCGGAGGAGACTCTCACACAAATACTACGGGAGCCCTTGGTGCATTTGCAGCAGGTCTTGGACATACAGATATTGCATATGTCTTGTTGAACGGAAAAATATGGTTCAAGGTGCCAGAGACATTATTCTTCAAGATAAATGGAAAACTTCCAGATCATGTGATGGCAAAAGATTTGATACTAAAAATAATTGGCGATATTGGAAATGATGGAGCGGCATACAAGACTATGCAGTTTGGTGGGACAGGCGTATCAGAAATGTCTGTTGAAAGTAGGTTGACTTTGACAAACATGACAACCGAAGCAGGTGCCAAAAGTGGTATAGTGGAACCGGATCAAAAATTAAGAGAATATCTTGCAGAAAGAGGGGTTACAAAATATGATGAAGTTCATGGTGATGCAGACGCACAATATGAAAAAATTTACGAGTACGAAGGTTCTGAAATGGAACCTATTGTGGCAAAACCATTCTCACCTGACAATACAGCTGTTGCAAGAGATCTATCTTCTGTTGAACTTGACAAGGCATACATTGGTTCATGCACTGGAGCAAAGCTAGAAGATTTACAAGCTGCAGCAAGAATTCTAAAAGGAAAAACAGTAAAGATAAGAACTGAAATATTGCCTGCAGCAATGTCGATATTTAGAAAAGCGATGGATACTGGGCTGTTGAAAATTTTCATGGATGCCGGAGTAGTTGTAGGGCCTCCTACATGTGGCGCCTGCTGTGGTGCTCACATGGGTGTTCTAGCAAAAGATGAAATTTGTATCAGTACAACAAATAGAAATTTTCCAGGAAGGATGGGACACATTGAATCACAAACATATCTTGCATCGCCTCTTGTTGCAGCAGCATCTGCAGTTACAGGAAAAATAACTGATCCGAGGGACCTAAAATGAAGGGTTCTGTAATAAAATATGAACGCGATAACATCGATACTGATGTAATACTGCCAGGTCCTTATCTAAAAATTCATGATTATGCAGAGTTGGCAACACATGCCATGGAGGGATTGGATAAAGACTTTCACAAGAGAGTCAAGCCAGGTGATTTCATCGTTGCAGGAAAAAACTTTGGATGCGGCTCTTCTAGGGAACATGCACCAATTGCGCTATCTTATTCTGGAATAAAGGCAGTCCTGGCGCTATCTTTTGCAAGAATATTTTATAGAAATGCAGTAGATGGAGCATTTTTACTCCCAATTGAGATAGACGAGAGTGCATACAAGGACATCTCTGATACTGATTCGCTTGAAGTTGATATATCTATAAACGAGATTAAAAATCTGACAAAGAACAAGACCTACAAAATGAAGCCTTTTCCAGAACTAATTGGCAAAATAATAGAAGCCGGTGGATTGTTCAATTACAAACCCTAGTTTGGATCTTATACTGTTATATTTCCAATCTTGAGTATAATGATCTAAATGTCAAAGACGTTATTTGAGAAAATTTGGGATTCTCATATTGTTGTAGAAGAAAATGGGAGATCATTGCTTTATGTGGACAGACATCTTGTTCACGAAGTTACATCTCCTCAAGCCTTTGATGGTTTACGTCTCAATAAGAGAACAGTACGACGTACTGATCTTACTTTTGCCACAATGGATCATAATGTACCTACCAATGACAGATCGTTGCCTATCCTAGATCAAACATCGTCAACTCAAATTAAAGCACTAGAAAGAAACTGCAAAGAATTTGGAATTACTCTATTTGACATTCACAGTCCCAATCAAGGTATAGTGCATGTCATAGGTCCTGAATTAGGTATAACACTTCCTGGAACAACTATTGTCTGTGGAGATAGCCATACGTCTACACACGGTGCATTTGGAGCACTTGCATTTGGAATAGGTACAAGTGATGTTGAACATGTCTTGGCAACTCAATGTATAATGATGGAAAAGCCGAAAACTTTTGAAATTAATATTCGAGGAAAGAGAAAGAATCCTCATGCTGTAACTGCAAAGGACATCATTCTTTCCATTATTAGGAAA
>DATEZN010000230.1:0-4602 GCA_035255545.1 Nitrosotalea sp.
TGATCAATTAACTGGAAAAGCAGGAGAAAGAACAGTAAAAGACGCTAAAATCGGATTAACACATAACTTTGGTGCAACAGGTGCAAGTTGTGCCGTACATATATTCAAAAGTGTGTAAATTGCTCACAAAAGAAGAATTCGTTAACAATGCCAAATTAGGTAAGGTTCTGACTAGAAAATGTACAAAATGTGGACATCATCATCTTGTCACTACATATTTCTGTCAAAATTGTGGGAACAAAGGATTTGAGAATACAATAATTGATGGTAAAGGTACTATTGTTACTTATACCATAATCACTGTACCGCCAGACGGATATGAAGAATATGTTCCATATGCATGGGTAGTTATGAAGTTAGACGATTCTGAGTTGAGAATCTCTGGTTTTATGGCAGACATCAGATCTCCCGCAGATCTTCTTCTTGGAACTGGAGCAAGAATTACAGGTTATGATCAACGTGGAATCATAATTGAAAAACAGTAAATCAAATTTAGTGAACAGATTAAAAAAATTCAAAAAATCTCTTTTATAATATTCACGTTGATATTAATTTGAAATGTCTGTTGATGTTGTTTGTGGAAAATGTGGAGCTAAAATTGCAAATATGCGTATGTTGAAATCAATAAAAGATGTTATGCGACCATATAACAGCAAATGTCCATCTTGTGGACAGACACTGTCTCCATCCGAATTCAGCGTGGATGTGCAGAAGAACTGATCTAAAAAGCTTTACTTGAGATCAATTTAGTCAAAAATCTTAATTACCGATGCACTCTAGACAATCTCATGGAACTAAGCGAGGACTTTGGCGATCCTAAACGTGGTGGAATATTACAATCTGCATCAAAACGTGTAAGAATGATCTTCTCTGTTATGGCAAGTCCTAACAGAATTGATATTTTACGTATACTGAACTCAAAGGGACCGCTTACTTATTCAGAACTAAAATCTCTTGCTGGCTTCAAATCCAAAAAAGAAAGTGGCAAGTTTGCATATCACTTGAGAAAATTATTGCGACAGTCTCTTGTAGCTTTAAACAAGTCTGAAAGACGATATACTATTACTAACTTAGGAAAACTAGTTCTAAGTCTTGCAAGACAGATTGAAGAACGATCTATCATTGAAAGTGGAAAGATGTATGTTAGAACCTCACATGAATCTATTGAAGAATTCAATTCTCATAAGATCATTCAATCACTGGTTAGAGAGGGTAGTCTCCCACTTGAGCTTGCTCAAAAAATAACTGAGGAAGTAGAAAACAGAATATACAAATTCCAAACATCTTATCTTACATCTTCACTCATACGTGAAATGGTCAACTCTGTCCTCTTAGAACAGGGTCATGAGGATTATAGGCACAAACTGGCAAGATTTGGTTTACCTGGTTATGATATTCATGAGATGCTAACTAACGTAGATGGTATTCATAACGGAGTTGAAGGTTTGTTATTCAAAACAGGACAAAATGTATTTGGTGAATATCTTGTTTTAAATACTCTGCCTAAGGATGTAGCTGATTCTCATCTCTCCGGAGATCTTCATATTACAAATGCTGGATTATGGTCACTTCTTCCAGATACAATATTTGTAAACATTAAGGAACTTATTGAAGAGGGAGTTGACTTGAGAGGGAAATTCTTGGGCGTGACACGAACGTCATCGCCAAATTCATTAGACGATCTTTTCACTTCTTTATCTCTACTCACATGTCTTCTCATAAAAGAAGCATCACAAGAAGTAGTGATGGATGGATTGGTTACTCTGTTACAAAAATATTCCAAGAATTTACCTGAAGTTGAAGAAAAACTTGCAAGCTGCTTTGCAAAAATATCTACAGGACCCAAATATGGAAAGAATGGAACACTTGCTTCATTTAGAATTTCTATTGGAACAGAACCAAAGATAATTGGAACTACTCTCCAAGCCTACAAAAAATATGTAAAGTCAACACCACTTCCTTCAATAGGGCTAGTTATTGATTATGAAAAGGCCAAGATAGGTGACTATTCAGAAACTTTGACAGATGTAATTGCACTGGGAGGACATGTTATGTTTGCTAAAGGATTGGTATCTAACAAAGGATTAGCACGAGAAGATGCAAAGAATATTGGAACAACTTCTATCAATCTAGAGTCTTTATCAATTAATATGCCAAGACTTGCCTTTGAATCTAACAAAGATGAAACCTATTTCCGGGCACGACTTGCATTGTTGATGAAACCAGCACTAGCAGCCATGTCTCTGAGAAAGAAGGAAATATCTGATCTAACAAGACGTGGTCTCAATCCAATTCTTGCAAACAATACGCAATATATGCAAAAGGGATCAGTGACCTTAGTTGTTAATTTGATTGGACTCAAGGAAGCAGTTTATGGTATTCTAGGATATGAAAATAATAAGGCTGGACATGAAATATTGGCCAAAGTGATAAACACAGCTATGGAAGTAGCCACAAAGAAAGGAAAAGAGATGGGCGATAATGTTATTGTGACCATGACTGAGAGTGATGCAGCAAGTCGCTTCTCATCCCTTGACGGTGAAAAATATGGTAAAATGTCAATTAATCACCATGTTATGGGAGAATCGTACTCAGAAGGGGTTGTTCTTGATGCCTCTGAAATGGCAGAGATGAATCCAAAGAATGAAAAGATTGTGGAATCAAATTACTTTTCAAAAATACTTAACGGTGGTCTCTTGGTACAATTAAAAATCCCAGATGCAATGGATTCTTCAGGAATAAAGAAAGCAATAGAAAAGGCAGGTGATCTATTGGGATCTTTCAGGCCTATCAAAAAAGTGCCTATATGTAGTAATTGTGGACTCAAAGAGGAAAAGATCGCTGAGAAGTGTTCAGTGTGCAAGTCTCCTTACATACTAGCATAATTTTCATCAATAGAGAAGATAGCAGTTTCGCGAACAAAAAATTTGAATTAATCTGGAATTTATATTAAATTTTCAATGAATTATTTCAAATTTATTTTGGCTTGAAGCGATCTAATACCATGGAAATCGTACCGGTGTCAACAAAATTGATCCAAAGTCTATCTTTAGAAAATTATTTTTTGCCGCAGTGTTTAATTAACTCCCATTTTATACTGCTAAGGGGAGTAATTTGACAGATTTTTCACAAATAGAGAATTCGATCATTCAAGTAAAGAAACGTGATGGTAGAGTATCAGATTTCCAGAGAGATAAAATTTCAAATGCGATATACAAAGCACTTGTTGCTTGCGGAAGATCAGATCATGGACTAGCAGATAAACTAGCAAATCATGTTCTTGCAAAACTTGTGACTAGAGGATTTTCTGGTTCAGAAGCACCAAGTGTAGAGGATGTTCAAGACATGGTAGAATCTACTCTGATTGAGGAGGGACTTGGAGAGATCGCAAAGGCGTACATCCTATACAGACACGAACGACGAAGAGTTAGAGAAGAAAAGATGAAGGTTCTTGAATCTAAATCTCTTGATGGAGTTGCAAAGAGATTTGATCTTAATTGTTTGCGAGTATTGGCATCTAGATATCTGCTCAGAAATAACAAGGGTCAGATAACTGAAAGTCCGGGTGAGATGTTTGAAAGAGTTGCTATTTTGGTAGGCATTGCTGATATCATTAGAGATCCATCCGTATTTCACATTGAAGGCGGAAATACTCAAAACACTGAAGAAGCAGCACGATATTTAGACAAACTTGATGATTTTAACTACAAATTCAAGATAGGAAAATACTATCTTAACAAATATCATTTTAGATCCCTGATAAATCACTATATCGACTTGGCAAAACATGGTCAGATGAAAGTCAGCTTTAGAGAATTATTGACCATGTTGGCTGCAAACAAGTTTGAACAATATACTGAACGAATCAAAGAATCTGCCGATCTGATGATTGCACAAGACTTTCTGCCTAATTCGCCAACCATGATGAACGCTGGTGCACGATTGGGCCAACTTTCTGCATGTTTTGTTCTTGCAATGGAAGACGACATGGAAAAGATAATGAAATCATCATCTGATGCCGCATTGATATTCAAATCTGGAGGTGGAGTTGGTATCAACTATTCAGATCTGAGACAAGAAGGAGATATGGTAGCATCAACATCTGGAGTAGCCTCAGGTCCTGTCTCATTCATGAATATCATTAACACTGTTACTGAAGTAGTCAAGCAAGGTGGTAAACGAAGAGGCGCAAACATGGGAATCATAGAAGCATGGCATCCAGATATTGAAAAATTCATCACTGCAAAAACAAAACCAGGTGTTCTTGAAAACTTTAATGTAAGTGTAGGAGTCTGGGAAGACTTTTGGGAAGCACTTGTTAATTCACCTGATGGAAAATTCACTCTTAGAAGTCCACGTGAAAGAGATCCTGTACGAGAAATAAATGCACATCATTTGATTGACTTGATTGCACTCTCTGCATGGAAGAGTGGTGAGCCGGGGCTGATCTTTTTTGATATTATAAACAAATACAATGTTTTTGCAAAAGCAAGAGGTAAACCAATACGAGCAACAAATCCATGTGGAGAACAAAGCCTTTATCCATACGAATCATGCAATCTCGGTTCAATCAATCTCTCTAACTATGTCAAAAGAAAAGCT
>DATEZN010000231.1:0-2157 GCA_035255545.1 Nitrosotalea sp.
ACGCAATAAACAAACTCCAACCATCAATTCTGCAATTACAAATCAATTACATTCACTAAGAATGGAGAAAGAAATACTTTCAAAAACCATTACAAGACTTCACCAACAAGAATCAGATGTTACAAGAATACAAAAAGACAAACTTTTGCTTCGTTATCAACATCAACTTGGAACAGTCATTACCAAGATTGAAAAACTTGAAGTTGCAAGCAGATATCCAGATTTAGGTCCAGTTGGAGATAGTTTGATTTCACTAATGGACAATAAACTTTCACAGTTGGATCAGAGATTACATGAAATTTCTTCAAAGATTACAATAAACACAGTTATTCAACCTAAACAAGCAGAAAGAACTGTAGAGACAATACTAGACAATCCTCAAGTCAAGAAAATAGAACCAAAAATAGAGATTCAAAAAGAGAAAATTGAGGTTCAAGAAGAGAAAATAATAAAATCAGAAAGAACACCTGAATGGTTACCTCCAATTGAGGTTCCAACATATGAGAAACACAGAACAGTAGAACTAAGTACCCTAACAGAGATAACAAATAAGATTCCACAGTTCCCTGCCGATCTCATAAGACCCATACAAGTTGAACCACAAATTCCTCAAGTAATCACAGAGCCAATAATAGTTGAAGAGTCAATAATTTCTCAGCCCAGCATACAAAACATACCAGAAGAGATTTTGTCAGAAATATCAAAGCCAGAATTAATACAACAAGAGCAAGAAAGAAAGATACAACTTCCGGCAGCAATCAAGATACCAGAAGAAGAAAAGATGGAAGATGATGACAAGGATTTGGATAAGATAAAAAGCGAGATAATGAAAGCATTATCAAAACTAGAACAAGTAGAGGTAGAATAATTGACAGTAGATGATGCCATTGAGGCATTATCACCACAGGCATTAAAAATGATCAAAAATAATTTTGTCATAGGCCTTGGGAGTGGAAGAGCTGCAACTGCAATAGTCAAGCTATTATCACAATATATTAAAAAGAACAAATTTTTTGTCAAGGCAATACCTACATCGTTGCAGATCAAGATGGAAGCAGAAAAGGGAGGAATTTCAATAATAGAAGCAGATCAGATTGATCATATCGATCTGGTCTTCGACGGTGCAGATCAAATAGACGCAAAAGGAAACATGATCAAAGGTGGTGGAGGTGCTTTGTTACGAGAGAAAATTTTGATAAGTATTGCAAAAAAGGTTGTGATAGTTGCCGATGAATCAAAATTTGTCAAAAAACTTGATCGAAGTGTACCTGTAGAGATACATCCATTTGCAAGAAACATAGCTGACAAACAAATAAGAGAATACGGAGGCAAACCACACATCAGACTGTTAGAACGTGGCTATCCATTTGTAACTGAGAATGGAAACATCATATTGGATTGTGATTTTGGCCAAATACAGAATCCTAAAGAACTTGCATCAAAAATAATAGGAATTCCTGGTGTTATCGAGGTTGGAATATTTCCAAAACCAGATATTATTTACAAGGCAAGAAAAAATGGCAAGTATGAAATTATACAGTAGGAGAATTTTGTCATGAAATGTGATCGTTGTGAAAATGCAGTTGTTTATTCAAGAAAGTATTCTGGAGAGAATCTTTGTTCTAATTGTTTTTCAAGATCAATTGTACACAAAACTACAAAGACAATGTCCAAGTATAACATGATAAAACCCGGCGATGTAGTAGGTGTTGCAGTATCAGGAGGAAAAGATTCTCTTTCATTGTTACAAGTACTAAAAGAAATTTCCCTGGATCATCATTTTACACTAAAAGCTATTACAGTGGACGAAGGAATTCCAGGATATAGAGATGAAGCTCTAAAGATTGTAGAAGAGTTTTGTAAAAAAATAGATGTAGAACATAAAGTATATCCATACAATTCGCTTTTTGGTACAACTTTAGAACAGACATTAGAACATAGAAGTAATGAAAAAATTTCATCATGCTCCATATGTGGAGTATTAAGAAGAAGAGCAATAGACTTTGGTGCAATTGATCTAAAAGTTGATGTGATAGCAACAGGTCACAATATGGATGACATGTTACAGACTTTCATAATCAACATCATTTCTGGCGATACAAAAAAAATTGGCTGGATGGATCCTGATATTTCTGAAAACAGGATACGAAAGATAAA
>DATEZN010000232.1:0-3517 GCA_035255545.1 Nitrosotalea sp.
AATTTCCTTGTGTGTAATCAAATATCATAAAAGGTGAGTGAGTTGCATAAAGTATTTGATTGGAACCTGCAAGGCCTTTTAGCAAATCTGAAATTCCTCTCTGCTGTGCAGGATGGAGGTTTCTGGCAGGCTCGTCAAGTAAAAGTATTGCTTCTTTTAGTTCTGCCTTTTGGGTTTCTGCTGCAAAGTTTACAATAAATGAGAAAGTCCACTTGAATCCCTCTGCTCTTCTGTTGAGTAATCCTGTGTTTGTTACAGTACCGTCTTTGTGAACATCTGATATGACCACACTCAATACATTTCCAGGATTCCATCTTAATTCAACATGAATGGGATCTCCTTTCCATGCTGGGTTGAGCTTTTCACTGAGCCTTCTGCTTGCAGTATGTAATAATTTTATTAATCTTGATGGACTGTTCTGAGCTTCTTCTAGCTTCTGGGCATCAAGCTCTGCTAGATAAAATAAATTGTGTACAGTTTCTGCCTTGTCAAACTCTTCGACATACTCTAATCCTTTTGCTCTGATACCTTTTGTTTCTCTGACAAATTCTTCAAGATCAATATTTCCAAGTATCTTTTTGTAATCTGAAAAGTAGACAAATCTTGGATGTAACTTGTCCTCTATGAAATTGTCTAGAGCAGAACGTTCGTTTGTTCCTATTAGCATGTTATCAAATATGGTTTCTAGATCTTGGTAGATATCTTTCCATTCTGAAATTATCTTCGGTTCCTGTGATGCAAGCAGGTAGATGTTATTGTTAAATTCGGCCATCATGTCCATGAAGACTTCACGAGTTCGTGGAGGTGGGGCATTTAGAAACTTGGTATCAACCCTGATTCGTATGGGGTTTGGCATGGCTTCCACAAAAGACTTGATTCTTTCTACAAAATTTTCCCAAGAGTTGAGTCTTTTGCTTGCTTCTCCACTGATTTTTACCTCGCCAAAATCATATTGTACCCTAGGATGTTTGTTTGTCCTAAAGATCTTCATCTTTCTTATATCTTGAAGATTTGGAAATTTTTCTCGAATTAATGAAGTCTCTTTCTCATTTAGCACAAATTCTCCCTCTGCTAATCTTACCTCTAACTTGAGTTCTTCATTCATTTCATCACACAAATCTAATTCAGAAAGTTTTGTATCCTTGTTAAGTAACGTAAGAGCTTCTAAGATTGTAGTTTTTCCACTCTCATTTCTTCCAACAAATGCTGCAAGATCTCCAACTTTGATTTCTCCTGAATCATGAATGCAACGATAACCTTGAACTCTAAATTTTCTAAGTCGCATCTAGCGGCTATTGGCTTGGCTGTGATTTAACTTATTCGTCAAATTTGTTACTTGAATCTTTTTCGACCAAATAGATATATGGGAACTAGAGCGGTTATACCATTAATTGGCAGTAAAAAAAATTGCTTATGTTGTTTTTATATTTCCTGTAATTGTATCACTGATTTTTGGAGGGTATGTATTGTCTGATGTTTTGGGACAACCTGATAGACAATTAAACATGTGGCAATTCAAAGTTACATCTGATATCGGACAACAACAAGGAGATAAACAAATCAGACTCATCAATCTTGTCAGCAACTATACAGTATCAACACCATTGAACTTTAGCGTAATGGTAAACGACACTTCATTTGATTGCGGTGACTTGTACATGACAATATACGATCCAAATGAATCTCCAAAACAGGTAATTGTCCAGCACGCTTACTTTACGCAATGCTTTGCACAAACTAATTCTTCTCTGCCAATTCAGGATACCTTTTCGTCTGTAATTGACAAACCAGGCATATATCAGATTGTGGCACAAATGAAAGACAAGACCAATCAAAACAGCATTAGTGTAATGGCCAACATCAGGGTACAATAAGAAAATTATATGTTATTATATTGCACGAGTGTTAGTAATAATTGGAGTACTGTTATAATTTAGTGATTAATCATGGCTAAAAAAGAAAAAAAACCAATCAAAAAGGCTGAAGACAAGAAGGAAGTAGCCAAGGCAGAAAAGAAAAAAGAATTACCAAAGGCTGGCAAGAAAGTAGAATCTGACAAGCCAGAAAAGAAAAAGTCTAAAGACGACAAGAAAAAGGAGACTGAACTCTCAGAAGAAGAACTTGAAGCAATTGATGAAAAAGAGATCGAAAATTTCCAGATAGAAGGCCTTGACATGGAAAAATTAAAGACAACTGTCTTGGGCTTGGTTGCAAAACGCGGTGACAATGGTATGTTCCAAAGTGAACTCTGGAAAAAACTCAAACTCTCAAGCAGAGATGGTTCAAGACTTGCACTAAAGCTTGAAAGACAGCACTTGGTAAAAAGAGAAAAAATTCTTGAAAACGGACGTTGGACTTACAAGCTAAAAATTGCACATGTACCTGTAACAACACAATCAATAGAATCTGCTCCTTGTCTGATATGTCCTGTGGAATCAAAGTGTACACTTGAGGGAGAAATTAGTCCAAGAACTTGTCCTTTGATTGAACAATGGGTATTGACTGAACTTTCTACTAAAAAGGTAAAGAAATGAAATTAATCGATGCAAGGCGTGACTTGTATAGAAAACTGGCACACAAGGAAGGATATCGAAGCAGAGCAGCATACAAACTAAAAGAACTAAACACATCATACAGAATAATTGGTCCTGGATTTTCTGTCTTGGATCTTGGTTGCTCTCCTGGTGGATGGAGTCAAGTTGCACATGAACTTGCAGGAAATAGGGGACAGGTCATGGGTATTGACAAATCATATGTCGAAGAAATTCCTGAAGTTCATTTTATCAGAGGCGATATTGAAGATGAATCTATTGTGGAACAAGTTTTTGATTATTTTGGAGGCAAAGTAAATGCTGTAATCTGTGACTTGTCTCCTACAGTAACTGGAATGTGGGATGTAGATCACGGAAGACAAATCTCACTCAATTATGCTGCAAGTAAGATAGTGGATCAGGTGTTGGCAAAAAAAGGTAATGCGTTATTCAAGGTCTTTGACGGTCAGTATTCAATCGAGTTTAGAGATTATATCAGAAAAAAGTTTGCCAAAGTACAATTGAGAAAACCTCAAGCAAGCAGAAAATCAAGCAGTGAATTATACTATGTCTGCTTGGGATATCTTGGAAACTAAACTAGAGATAAAATTTCATCTATTGTGGCATCTGTCTTGAATCCTGTGGGATTCATGCTCGTTCTTGTAGCCCTTTTACCTGTTTCTTTGATCTTTTCTATTATCTTGACAAGAGATGGTGGTGCAGATTGCTTTCTATGCCCAATCTCATCTAGAGTGAAATAGGCAGGAGGCATACCTATCTCTTCTTGACACTTTTCAAGAAATATTTTACAAGACTTGTCGACTGTCAAGTCTTTCTCTTCTGATGCCATGGAATCAACAAAATCCTTGTCGTATAGACTATCTATCCAAAGAGGTCCTGCAAGTTTTGCCTTTGAATTGCAAATGTTACATATGTGTTCAACATCATGTACAACTTTTCTGTTTCCACAATTATCACAATGTAAA
>DATEZN010000233.1:0-3825 GCA_035255545.1 Nitrosotalea sp.
CATTCCAATATTGATACAGAGTCCACAACCACTTGGCTTTGGAGGGAATGCAATAACAACTGCAAATGTCCAGCTTCCATTTAGGATAATATCATTAATTGTTTCAGCAGCATCAGGCTTTATTGTATCAAAGGTTGGAAATTTCAGACTGACTGCACTTGGAACAATTGTATGCACGATAGGATTTTTTGGATTGGTAGCATTCCACTCGACTGAATTTATGATATCAGCCGCACTAGGAATCATATCAGTAGGATTGTCATTTGCATTTGTAGGTGGATTTAATATCATTCTAGTATCGTCTCCACCAAAAGTTGAAGGAATATCACTTGGCATGTCCGTATTGCTTATTCTGGTAGGACAATCACTTGGACCATCAGTTGCTGGCATGTTCCAGCAGATGTACAGTCAAACAATTCCAAATGTATCTGGTATATTCCCATCAGCATTGTCTTACATGCAAATATTTTCTAGCGCTGGAATACTATCTATAATTTCAGTTGCACTTGTTATTGTTCTTAGAAACAAAATAAAAACACTAACAAGTTATGATTCAAAAATATAGAAAAAAGTGAATTTTATGGATGGTAATTTCCACCCAAGTATGCACCACTATCCATCGCATCTTGTGGTATCACATTGTATGTACTATTGCATCCTGTTTGGAATGAATAGCAATTAGTTGAGCTAGCTACTGTTCTAGATGCATCGCTTGTCCCAGTGTATATGCCTGGTGTACTCCATCCGGATGCTCCTAGCATGCCAACGGATATGACAAGTGCACCGCATACACTTGCAGCAAGTATGACTAGAAATATTTGCACCATGGTGATATAATTTGGTCTTTTTTCATTTAACTCTTCCCTAACAATGTTCGCGATGATATAACCAGTAGATCAACTAATCTAGCAAATGTTTGATAAAAATACGATTTGGTTCATATTTTTCAGTCTTTTTTGATGGTATATCATGGACATTCAAATTGGTTGTACCGGTTGGAGTTACCAAGGCTGGATTGGACCATTTTATCCAAAGACCATGGCAAGCACTGACTATCTACAGCATTATTCCAAAACATTTGGTATTACAGAAATAAATTCAACATTTTACAAAATTCCATCTCAAGTTACAACAAAAAAATGGTTCTCTGACACACCAGAGAACTTTATCTTTACTGCCAAGTTGCCAAAACAAATAACACATGATACAAGATTAAAACCAGGGCCATACTTGGACCAATTCATAAATGCTATATCGCCGCTTGGTGCCAAGATGAAAATTCTTGTAATACAGCTACCACCATCATTATCATTTACAGAAGCAAGAATAAATCTTGAAAAAATGTTAAACCATCTTCCTAATGGGTATCGTTATGCGGTGGAAGGAAGACATCGGTCATGGTTTACAGACGCGTCATACAAATTTCTCTCAGAAAATAATGTGTCCCTTGTATGGAATGATGTTTCTGGTGTGCTAAATCCATGTGATGTAACAGCCGACTTTGTCTATGTTAGATTGATTGGAGACAGGACAATTCCTGAAAACTTGTTTGGAACAATTCAACGGGATAGAACCGAGTCTATAAAAAAATGGGCACAAAAACTAGATGAGATAAAAAATAAAGTATCTCTTGCAGTGATAATGACAAACAATCATTTTGAAGGATTTTCTCCAGTCACTGCAAACAAACTACGACTTGAACTGGGATTGGATTCCATCACATGGCATGGCAAAAATCAAGAAAAACTATTCTGATTCCATGTAGAACAAATCATAGTCTGTCATACATGACATGAAAATCCTTGGCTATTCTATATGCCATGTTCTGAATCTTGGTCACCTGTGTGATGTTTGATCTTCCATGTCCGATTTGGTTCATTATTGTCATGCATTTGTGTATCCTATGATGGTCTTCATGGTTTACCTTGTCTGACCACATTTGAAAACAGTCATCAAACTCTAGACAAAATCTCAGGATAAATTCTTCCCAGTCGCTGTAATTTATTGAATATCCTATGGCTCTTGCAAGCTCATGGAATTCATTACTCCTGTCAATTAAGAGCATATCAAGAGACTTTTTCATTCTTGTATTGTCTTGGAATTCTAGAATTGATGTCATGGTATGTAATGGAATCTGAAAATATTAAGCACTAGGAATATAGTGCAATCAAGTGCAACCATAATTCTACACTTTAACTTCTGGTTCCTTGGTCTTTTTGAGCGCCAAAATAAGAAACGCCGCAATCAAAAGTGACGCAACCATAAAGACACTTCCAGAGTTGTAAGAACCAGTGTCAGTCTTTAGATATCCCACAATGGATGGACCAATGAATCCTCCAAGATTTCCTATGGAATTTATCAATCCAATTGATACTGCAGCAGATGTCTCTGTCAAAAATATTGTAGGCAATGACCAAAAGGGACCAAATGCAGAATAGATTCCAACTGTTGCTATTGTAAACATTATCATGGAAAATAACAGATTTGGATACACCATGATAGACAAGCCAAGGCCTATTGCGCCAACAACAAGAGAAAAAAATGCATGCCATTTTCTTTCATTTCTCTTGTCTGACGATCTTCCAACTAACATCAAACCAAAAAATGCAGCAACATATGGAATTGCCACCAAATATCCTACACTTGTAACAGACTGATTTCCAAGTCCGTTTATTATTGTTGGAAGGAAAAAACCCAACCCATAAAATCCAGTTATCCAGAAAAAGTAAATCAAGACAAGTAAAATCACATCTCTTTCTTTTATGGCACTTTTCCATGAAAATCCAAACTTGGCTTCTTTAACTTTGGTTTCACTTGCCATCTTGGATGCAAACCATTTTTTCTCGTCTGGCAAAAGCCACTTGGCCTGACTTGGTCTATCAGTCAAATACCAAAACGCAAACAAGCCCAGAATTATTGATGGTATACCTTCTAGTATGAAGAGCCATCTCCAGCCTTGCATGTCAAGCCAATCAACTGATAAAATATGTGTAGACAAGGGCGCTCCAATTATCTGTGATATTGGAACTGCTGCCATGAACATTGAATATGCAACGGCCTTTTCCCTTCCAGTAAACCAGTGAGAGATATACAGTATTATTCCTGGGAAAAATCCTGCTTCTCCAAGACCTAATGCAAGTCGAAGTGCATAGAATTGGTTGTCAGTATTTGTAAATGCAGTGAGGACACTCACAATGCCCCATCCGATCATTATTCTTGCCACCCATTTTCTTGCACTCCATTTCTGTATCCATACTGTGACTGGAATTTCTAGTACAAAATATCCAATAAAAAATATTCCAGCACCAAGTCCAAATATTGCTGCAGTAAAATGTAGGTCTTTTGTCATGGTAAGTGCAGCATAGCTTATGTTTACCCTGTCAAGAAATGTTATAATATACAAAACAAAGATGAATGGAATTATTCGAAGAAAGCGTTTTTTCCGGATTCTTTTTTCCATGTGTTCATCTAGTGTCATGGTTCCAATCCTCTAAACAAAATTAAAAATCTAGTAAGATTCATTTTATATGTACGCCATGTTTCCAGTTATTTATAATGGCGTCTTGTCTGTGTAATAGTTTACCGTGCTAGATCAACTGCCTGATACTAAATCATACGTATTACACTTGCAGCCATAAAAAAATATTTTTTCTGTATTATTTTTCCGGTTCATCTTTGACTTTGTCCACATCTGTAGTTTTGTTGTTTTTTCTTGTAATCAAAATAGAACCAATGGTAGTAACAATGTTTGTCAAGATGATAACGTACACTGCAATGTTGATAAAAGTATCCGCAAGAGGAATACCATCATTTAGCGCTGCAATT
>DATEZN010000234.1:0-3187 GCA_035255545.1 Nitrosotalea sp.
TCCTGAAACTTTCCCAAGGATATCACTAGTTCGTTCTAATTTATCAGAATGCATACTTGCAATCCACGCAAGTTTTTGTTCACAATAATCTTCAAAATTAAATCCTTTCTGCGGGGATTTTTCCACTGTTGCTTCAACTCCGGCATTAAATAGAATTTTATTTCGTAGTTCTGATAAATTATCCATTAATTCTCGTTTAAGAGAATATAATGGAGAGCCTTCTCTGTTGGGATCAAATAGTTCTTTGACAATCTTTCCATCTTCACCGAATTGTCCTTTTAGCAAATTAGAAAACTGACCGTTGTCTCCAAAAGCTTGATCTATTCTTTGTTTAAAATTCAAGTCTAAATTGCTAAAAGCTTTCTCTACATAATTGACATTTCCCGCAATTCCAATTGTTTTTACAGCAACTACTCCAACTTTCAGAGCATTTTCAAATTTTTCAGTGATATTATTAGATTCATCAAGATTGGAAAAATATGATATTATATCTACATCACGGGTTTCAAATTCTTTTACTATTAGACGATTATCTTCTAATTGTATTTTATTCTGAATTTCTGTAGTTGTCATGCTGTATGATATGGATCGTATAGTGGAATAAAAGAATTAATAAATTTCTTCGAATGCGGGACACAGAATTTGCTTTATTACCTGTGATAACTAAAATCTGTTAATGTCCATTAACCTCAATTTTGAGCAAAAACAAGCAGTCAATCATTCAGGAAGTCCGCTTCTCGTGGCAGCAGGTCCTGGAAGTGGTAAAACCAAGGTAATTGTTGAAAGAATCAAACACCTTATTGAGCAAGGTCTCAAATCTTCTGAAATACTCTGTCTCACATTCTCTGAAAAAGCAGCCCTTGAGATGAGAGAAAGACTAGAGAAGATAATTCCTGTTACTGATATGCAAATTAGTACATTTCATTCATTTTGCAATGACGTTCTAGCAGACAATGTCCTTGATTCTGGAATTGGAATTGGTTCTGGAGTAATCAATCGTTCCAGCCTACTAGTCTGGGCATTAAAACACATTGATACTTTTGGATTTGAGCATATTGAACTTGGAAATAACGCAGTAAATGTCATTGAAGCAATGGTCGATGGCATCAGCACATTCAAAGATGAATTGATCACACCAGATGAACTTGCAGATTATCTAGACACAAAATTAAATGGAAAAAACAATCTAGTTGAAGATGTCATCCAGATAGATTATCTACAAAAACTATGCGACCTTCACAAACTGTATGTAAAACATCAAGAGTATCTAAGAAAATCAAGACTGATTGACTTTGATGATATGGTATCACTTACAATAGAACTATTCAAGAAAAAACCTAATGTATTATCAAGATATCAAAATCAATTCAAACATGTGCTAGTAGATGAATTTCAAGACAATAATTATGCACAGCTTGAATTAGTAAAACTACTAGCACCAAGTGGAGATATTACTGTAGTGGGAGATGATGATCAGAGCATATATCGATTTCAAGGTGCATATGTTGCAAACTTTGAACACTTTATCAAATCATATGATAATCAAGTAAAGATTGTCATTCTAAAACAGAATTACCGCAGTACAAAAAATATAGTGAAACTTGCTTCACAGTTATTAGAAAACGTCCCAAATAGACAGGTAAAGGAGTTATTTTCTGAAAACGAAGAAGGTGAAAAAGTTGCAGTGGTGCGTTGTGGTCATGACATGGCTGAAGTAGAGTATGTCGTATCCAAAATACGCTCAATTTTAGGTACAAAAATCAATAGACGAGACGGTTCACAGAGACCTGTCTCATATAGAGATTGCACCATACTGTCTAGAAAACGTGCAGATGGTAGAAAGTTTGCTCTAGCATTAAACGCATATGGTATCCCTGCAACATTTGTAGGAGAGGCAAACATATTCAATTCTTCAACTGGAAGGGATTTGCTAGCTTATCTGGATATTGCAAACAATCCCACACTGGCAGGTCTTGCAATTAATCGTGTGCTAAAAAACAGCGGAGTATCAGAAACAAACATCCAGAGAATAAATCAGGAAGCTAAAAAGAGAAGAAATAATTCCAAGACAAACTCTGATTTTGTTTTTGATGTATTAACAGACCTGAATATTCCAGAAATTGATCAACTTGATGAATTGTTTGATATTTCAAAACAATTACAAGAACTAACCAGACTACATGAAAATACTGTAAGTGAATCTGTCTTTAAAATAATGATGAAAATTACTGACTTGTACAAGAGTGCAACACAGGATGATTCTCTGCAAAATAGAAAAAAACAGACCATACTCAAAGAGTTGTATCATTTATCATTAGAATTTGAATCTCAAAACAAGAATGGAACCTTGAATGACTTTATTGATTATTTGAGATTGTTAGGAGAGTTTGATATTGAACTAGAAGAGAATGCAGAGATTTCAGATGCTGTTCAGGTATCCACCATACACCAAAGCAAGGGAAAAGAGTTTCCAATTGTATTTGTGGTAGATGTGTCTCAAGGAAAACTACCATTAAGATATCAAGCAAAGAAATTCTATGTTCCAAACGATCTGGCAAAAGGATTGCAACGAGAAGAAGATGAAAAGGCTTTGGCATTACAAGAAGAACGTAGGTTATTTTATGTAGCAATGACTAGAGCCCAGAACTTGCTTTATGTGATATTTCCTACAAAATACGCACAAAATGTGCGTGCAAGCAAGCCTTCGGTGTTTCTAGAAGAGATTGACTATGAGAATAATCCCTTGGTAGATTTGGTAGATTTTGTGGGTACCACTCAAGAGACATTACTCCAGGAAGAAAACAAGATGGATGTAATTCGCCAAGATCTCCAGTCAAAAGCTACTAAATTTGTAAATCAAATGCAACTAGAGAGTGCAATAGCACGAATTGTTGATCTATCCAAGGTAGATTATTTTGAGAAAAATGGTACGCTTGAGGGATTCAATACTGAAGATCTGTTCAATGTAGAAAGTAACAAGGAGATTGAATCATTACTAGTTAACGAAAAAATTCCTTTGATAAATAAAGAATCATTGAGACTTTCTGCTTCCAAGCTTGATACGTATCTGAAATGTCCATTACAGTTCAAATTTGCGCATGTACTTGAAGTGCCAACACCAGAGAAGACCTACTTTAATTTGGGAACTGCAGTTCATGCAGTAGCTGAACATCTGACCAAATTAGAA
>DATEZN010000235.1:0-21199 GCA_035255545.1 Nitrosotalea sp.
ATACCAGAAATGTTTGAAAATCTGGTTTGACATTCTGACGCCTAAACAGCTACTTTTCTTTGCTCCAATGGTAAGCAAATTGAGTAAAAATCACAAAATACTATGTACTTCAAGAAATTATCGCGAAGTTGTAGAATTATCCAAGATAAAAAATGTAGATCTCAAGTTAGTTGGAAAACACGGAGGTTCTACTAAAGAGGGAAAACTCCATTCAAGCATACAGAGAATGAATCATCTCTTAGATGAAATAGTAAAGTTCTCTCCTGATTTGACTGTCAGTTTCTGTTCTCCCGAGGCTGCAAGAATATCCTATGGAATAGGGATCAAACATGTTGCATTTTCAGATTCTCCTCATGCTGAGGCAGTAATGAGACTTGCAGTACCACTAGTTCAAAAACTACTCATCCCTTGGGTGATACCCAAGAATGAGTTTGTTAGATATGGAATTTCAAAAAAAGATATTATCCATTACAAGGCCATCGATGCATCTGTAATAGTAAGAGAAAGATCAGGAATTGAAAAAATATCAGTTGACAAAACTAGAAAAACAATTGTGATCAGGCCAGAAGAATCAGAAGCAGCATACATTTTAGGAAAGACTAGAAGCGATAACGTAATCTATGAAGCAAGTAAGGAAAATAATTCTTACAACATTATAGTTTTAGCAAGATATGCAGTGCAAAAAAAGAGACTAGAAGAAAAATTTGGTAAAAAAGTTATCATAATGGATAAAGTTGTAGATGGTAAATCTCTTCTTAGTATTACAGATCTTTTCATTGGTTCAGGAGGTACCATGACTGCAGAAGCTGCATTGATGGGAGTTCCAACCATATCATATGACGCAGTACCAAACTACATTGAGAAATACCTTGTACGAGTAGGACTTGTACAGAGAGAAACAAATTCAAAGAAAATTTTAGCGTTGATCAAAAAAATGATAAATGCTAATAGAACAAATAAACAAAAAGCAAAAATTGTTCTAGACTCAATGGAGGATCCTTATTTGAAATTACTTCAAATAATAAATAGAATATAGATTTTTAAAAAAGTATTATGCATTTACTAATTTTTTGTACAATGTAATGGCAGAGCTCTCATCCTTTTCACCAACAATTACAGCAGAGCCACGTTTTAAGAAACTCACAAAGATATCATTAGTAGAAATTGATAATCCGAGCTCACCTTGGTTTTGTACTTTGAAACCTTTTTCTGATGCCACACTTGTTATTTTTGGAACATCAATCTCAGTCATTGTTGTGGGAGTGATAGAAAATGTGCGCTTGCCTCTATTTCGTCCACACAATTCTTCAACAATAAATTCTTGAGTAGGCAATTCCTCACGTTTACCTGAACCACATTCAGGACATTCATCTACCTTGTTGAAAACAGCAGTATTGAAATCGAGATTATCAAGATCAATGTAAAGTAATTTGTTTATCAAAGTAGGTGTTCTTCCTATGAGAACTTTTACTGCTTCTGCAACCTCAATTCCTCCAACAATAGAAAGTATAGAGGGATGAACTCCTTCTGTACTGCACGTAGGCATTGAATTTTCATCAAGTGATGGAAATATGCAGTGATAACATGCTGTTTGATGCGGTAGTATAGTGAATACCTGTCCTGAAACTCCCACTGCTGCTCCGGTCACAAACGGAATGTTCTTTTTGATACAAGCCTTGTTAAGAGAATATCTAGCGTTGACACTGTCAAGTGCATCAATTACAACATCACATCCCTCTACTACATCTAGTGCGGTATAGTCATTTACAGAAACAGGTAATGCCTCAATTATTACGTCTGAATTCATTTTTTTGAGCTTTTTTGCAGCAACCTCAACTTTGACCTGACCTACATCAGATTCATCAAACATTGTTTGTCTATGAAGATTTGATATTTCGATTACATCCCTATCTACAATTCTCATTGTTCCTATTCCCATGGCAACTAATCGAGTCACTATAGGATTACCTAATCCACCCACCCCAACAACACATACTTTTGATTTTTTGAGTTTGAGCTGACATTCATAGCCGATCTCTTCTAACATCACTTGTCTCGAATATCTTTCAAGATCCTTACTTGAAAGATCAGAACCACCTGCTACTGCAGGTAGAACGTAGATTTCATCTCCATCATTTAGTGCTGTTTCCATGCCTCCCGAAAATTTCATGTTTTTTCCGTTTACGTATATGTTGATAAGTGATCTAGGGGAGCCATCTGGGTTGAGAACTCGTCGTTTGAATTCATCTCCCAGTTGTTCTGAAATTGTAGTAAATGCCTCAGAAAGGGTGACTGCTGTCAAATCTATTTTCTTTTCTCCGCCACCTTTGTTCAGTACAGAAGGAATAGTGAATTTGATATTTGCCATTTATTTCACCAATGCCAATATTTTGCCAAAATCAGCCTGCATTACTTGAGGCTTTGTGAGTACTTCCATCATGACTTCTGTTGTCTTCAATCCATTACCTGTAACATAGCATACGGTACAATCATTCTTGTCAATCTTTCCCTCATCTACCATTTTCTTCAATACTGCTACAGAGACACCTCCTGCTGGCTCTGTGAATATGCCTTCAGTTTTAGCTAGCAACAGTATAGCATCCAAGATTTCCTTATTGTTTGACTCTTCAGCAAAACCATTGTATTGTTTTAGACGTCGTAATACATATTGGCCATCTCCAGGATCACCTATGGCTAAACTTTTTGCTATTGTGTCTGGAATTTCTACAGGAATCACTTCTGAAGTATTTTTCTTAAAGGCATTAACAATCGGTGCACATCCATGAGGCTGGGCTGCAATCATGTGCATATTAGAAACTTGGTTGATCAATGAAACACTTTCAAGTTCTTCAAATCCCTTACAAATAGCATTTAGCATTGCTCCACTTCCAACCGGTACAACAAGTTGATCTGGTACTTTCCAGTCAAGTTGCTCGGCTACCTCATAAGCTAGTGTTTTTGATCCTTCAACATAATAGGAACGCATGTTTATGTTTACTATTCCTATACCTTTGCTGTCACCTACTTGTGCAGCAATTCTATTTGCATCATCATAAGTTCCATCAACTGAGATGAAATTGGCTCCATAAGAGAGAGCTTGGGTTATTTTTGCATGTTCAATATCACTTGGTGCAAATATGTAGCATGGAAAATCACCTTTTGCTGCATGTGCCGCTGTAGCTGATGCCAAGTTTCCTGTTGATGCACACCCCACTGCAGACAAACCAAATTCTTTTGCTTTTGATACAGCTACACCTGCAGGTCTGTCTTTAAACGAGAAAGTAGGATTCACTGAATCATTTTTTATGTAGAGATTGTTAAGACCGAGTGCTTTGCCCAGTTTTTCTGCTTTGATCAATGGAGTCATTCCAGCCCCAATACTTACTATGTTAGATTTCGATTCAATTGGCAAGAGTTCATGATATCTCCAGTAAGTGTGTTCACGATTTGAAAAAGTATTCTTGTTTACTGATGGAAAATCATAGTGTACATCAAGAGGACCAAAACAGTCTTCGCAGATATACTTGAAGGTAGGAGCATATTCTTTCTTACATTCTCTGCACTGTAGAAACTTTATTTTTCCCAAGATAGTCTTAACTTCGTAAAATAGTACATAAAAAATCCTAATATTAATTTAAGTGACACTTAAATTACAAAACAAGAAGATTAAGTGAAAATTAATATAAATTCAGACATAATTTTAAAAAAGATCTAATAACAAAAGAGTCCACAACTTGGAAATTTCGTAAATTGAGAGATTTTATGAATTTTTTACAATTAGAAGAAATATTAATAATAACATCAAAACAAAGTTCAAAAATTGAAAATAAAAGAGAGAACTAAGAAGAAGAAACATACTGGAAAAATAATTGCGTTAATCATAGTAGTTGGCATAGCTGCAGCCGTAACATATTCTTATTATCAACAAAAACAATTAGAGTCACAACAATGGCATTGGATTGCATCAGGTCCATTTTCAATCAATAAGAATCAATACGAACTTGGAGAAAATATTTTCATGATAGTAAATGGTTTACAACCAACTGATGTAGGAGAAATTGATGTTGTAGATCCAAAAGGAGATACATATACCAAGATACCGTTTAATGGAACAATGAAGTCTGATTTTAAACAATTTTTCAAGCCAGTTACTGAAAGAAATCTAGCATTATGCAACGCCACAGATCTTGTGGGCAATTGGAACATAATATTCAAAGGAGTTTCTTACAAATCAATACCATTTAAAATCATAAATGAGTATATCCCAGGAGAAGAGAACGGTTCAGGCATGGCACCAGTACCAAAAGGATTAGCTCCGTGCTAGATTTATTTTTCTAAAATATTGTGGAAACATACTCTGTCGCCAGTGTGACATGCAGGTCCGCTTGGTTCTACTAGGTATACAATTGCATCAAAATCACAATCTACCAAGATTTCTTTGACTTTTTGTACATTTCCTGATTCCTCTCCTTTCATCCATAACTTGTTTCTTGATCTGCTCCAAAACCACGAGTTACCAGTTTTTTGTGTAAGTTCTAGAGATTCTTTATTTGCATATGCAAGTGTTAATACTTCCTTAGAGTGCACATCTTGAACAATTACTGGTACAAGACCATCACTTTTTACAAAATCAATATCATTTATTTTCTTATTCATCGCTATACCATTTGTCTAAGCCCTATTTTTCTGTTATAGTCTAACAGGGACTCCATTTTCCTTGAGATATTCTTTTACCCTATCTACAGAGTGAGTTTTGTAATGAAATATTGATGCAGCCAGAGCAGCATCTACATTGGTTTGCAGAAAGACATCAAGCATGTGTTTTGGTTTACCACACCCTCCAGATGCCACAACTGGTATGTTTACAGCATTGACTATTTCTTTTATGAGTTGTACATCATAACCCTCTTTTGTTCCATCCATGTCTATACTTGTTAACAGAACCTCACCTGCTCCGCGTCTTTCCACCTCTTTTGCCCACTCTATAGCATCAAGGTCAGTGGGAGTTTTTCCACCATAAATGTAAACTTCAAACCAAAACTTTTTGGAATCAGATGTAAAGATGTGTCTACCTTCTTTTATCTCATAATTACGTTTTACATCCATCGCTATCACCACACATTGTTTACCAAAAATTTCCATCAACTTTGTTATTATTTCCGGGTTTTTCACAGCACCAGTATTAATGGCAACCTTGTCAGCCCCACTAAGAAGAATATCTCTTGCATCTTGCAAGTTCTTTACACCGCCGCCTACAGTAAATGGAATATCTATTACTTGAGCTACTTTTTGTACGAGACTTTTGATTGTCTCTCGTTGCTGTTCAGAAGCTGTTATGTCAAGAAAGACTAGTTCATCTGCTCCCTCTTGACTATATTTTTCTGCAAGTAAAACAGGATCGCCTGCATCTTTTATCGATTTAAAATGCATTCCCTTTACTACTCTACCATTATCAACATCAAGACAAGGAATTACTCTCTTGGTTAAAGTCATGCTAGCGTCTTAACCTCTTCTACGGATATTTTTCCATCATATAATGCCTTACCAAGAATTACTGCAGCCGCACCACATTTTTTTACGTTTACAATATCTTGCAAGTTAGATATTCCTCCACTTGCGATAACGCTTGTATTTTGTATACTGCATGCTTTTTGTAAAGAGTCAAGATCAGGGCCATGTAATGTTCCATCTCTTTCTACTGTGGTTATGAGAAATTGAGAATATCCAAGTCTTACAAAACTTTCAATTCCAGTGATAAGTTCTATGCCAGTACTTTCTTTCCATCCACTAATCACTATTTTACCGCCCATTTGATCTGCAGATATCACGATTCTTTCTTTCCCAAATTTCTTTGAAATCTCTTCTACGATCTCTTTATTTTTAAAAGCAATTGTACCAAGAACTACTTTGGAAGAAAATTGTAATGCATTTTCTATCATTTCCTTTGTGCGTAGACCTCCAGCTGCTTCAACAGGTATAGAAACTGATTCGGTAATTTTTTGAATTGTTTGTAGATTTGAACCTGTTCCAAGAGTTGCATCCAAATCCACCACATGAAGCATATCTGCACCAGCTTTTTCCCATTTTTTTGCCATTCCAATAGGATCAGAACTGTATACAGTTTTGTTTTTCGGATCTCCCTTTACTAGACGCACTACTTTGTTGTCCATGATATCAATGGCAGGAATTACCTTCACTTTTTACACACTCGTAAAAAGTTTTTTATCATAATAGAGCCAACTTTGCTCGATTTTTCAGGATGAAATTGTGTTCCAAACAATGTTTGACTTTCAATTACAGCTGGTACATCTATCCCATAATCAGAGTCTGCCATGATAATTTCTTCATTTTTTGGTTTTACTCTATAGGAATGAACAAAGTAAACCCACGATCCTTCTTTTACTCCATCTAGCAATATACTTGGTTTTTTTATCTGAAGATTATTCCAACCCATATGTGGGATCTTGAATTTGTTTGGAAGAAGGATTACTTCGCCATCTAAAATTCCTAGTCCTCCAAGTTTTCCCTCCTCACTTTTCTCAAAGAACATTTCCATACCTAAACAAATACCTAATACCGGAATCTGATTCTTTACCAAATCCTGAAATGCAACTTTTGAAGTATGGAGACTCTTTATTGCAGGATCAAAGTTTCCCACACCAGGTAAAAGTAACCCAGAATAATTTTTTATTTTTTCAAGGTTAGTTATGATGTCTACTTGCGCTTCATTCTTTTCCAAGGAAGACTTTAGACTGAATATGTTTCCCGCTCCATAGTCAAATATTGCTACCTTGACCACTACATAGCACCTTTTGTACTGGGTATTCCCTTTTGCTTGCCATCATAACTTGCAGCTGATCTCCAAGCTACTGCAAATGCCTTTATCGCAGCTTCAATCTTGTGGTGATCATTGTCTCCATATTTTACTGATACGTGCATACAGATGTTTAGATTCTGAGCCAGTGATCGGAAAAAGTGCTCCAAGTCCTCTTTTGAAATTTCTTCTATTTGATTTCTCTTTATAGACAAGTCTATCCTTTGATATTGTCTTTTGATAAGATCTAAAGATGCCTCTGCAAGAGACTCATCCATCGGTACTGAAGCATGACCAAATCTCACAATCCCTGCTCTGTCACCCAGAGATTGGTCCATTGCATTTCCAAGGGCTATTGCAGTATCCTCGATCAAGTGATGATCTATTCCATCCATGGATTTTGCATTTAGTTTCAAATCAAGCATGGCATGTTTTGACAACGATGTAATTAGGTGATCAAGAAACGGTAAACCCGTTTTAATAGAAATCATCCCGGTTCCATCCAGATTTACATCAACTAGTACCTCGGTTTCCTTAGTTTTCCTATTGATGTGTGCTTTTCTAGATTTCATTAAAATCCCCGAGTAGAGAAGTGGTTTATGCCCAGACTAGATTTAATGTCTTCGGAATTAGATCTATTGATTTGACTATAATGTCAGCATTGTTGTTCACAAATAGAGATTTTTTTGCCTCAGGGTCCTTGCTGGTACCATATACGCCACAAAATATTGTTGGCATACCAGACTCATCAGCCTTACGCGCCATGATATAGTCTTCCATGGAATCACCCACATATAGCGAAACAGTTGCATTCATGCCCCTTATTGTGGACACGAGAGATTGAGGATTGGGTTTTGCCATCTCGCGTGGTTCATCCTCAAGAAATTTTGAATTGTTTAGATCAAACTTGTTGAATAAATCTTTGAGAGAGTGTTTTGCAGATAAATTGCCTCTACCTGTTACGATAGCAATTTTCTTGTCAAATCTCTTATGCAGCTTTATAACAAGATCTTCATTCAAAAGCACAATGTCATTTTCAATTAATCCAAGACCATGAAAAAATTGTGGTTTTCGTTTGTATAGTTGTTCATATAATTCAGAGCCATAAAATATTTCATCAAATATGGAAGAAAGAATATTATGAAATTTCTTACCCGGATATGCTAATTTTTGTCGAATATCAGAAACATCAACATTGATGACATCCAAATATCTTTCAACAGATTTTATTCCAGTTTGATCTGCATTTTCAATTACTTGAAGAATGAAATCAGAGAAGAGAGTGTTTCTTTTTTTTGCTGCAACAATACCAAGTATTAATGCATATGCCACATCAATTTCGTCATTAAAACCTCCACTGGTCTTGAAACCCTCTATCATTTTTGTTGTTACCAATTCTGATTCATTTACTTGTGTCATTTCTTTGATAACAAAATCCACAGTTTTTTTTATAGCCAAATCATATGAATTTGATACATCTATCAGAACTCCATCGCAATCAAATATTATAGAATCAAGATTTCTCATCTTCTCAATTTTTGTAGGATCTATTATAATCCCCTCTTCTATTTCCTTCAAAATCAATTCAGCAAATCCCGTATGGCAGTAAGGAATTTAGAATTCATATCTTGTGAACCCACTGTAACCCTCAAACATCCTTCATGCATACCAATCTTGCCAATATTCTTAATGGATATTCCTTGTTCAATCAATGCTTTGTAGATTCGTTGACTAGAACCACCAGCTGCAAAGAGAACAAAATTTGCTTTTGAATCAAATACCTCAAATATTTTCATTTGTCGTAGATTGGAAATAATTCGTGAGCGTTCCTTCTTGACAAGGTTTGCAATGTCTTCAAAATATTTTGATTGTTGTAGGGCCATTATACCAACCTCTATTGCTATGGCATTCAATGGGTAAGGATATTGAATCACTCTTGTGAATGTGTCAATTATCTTTGCATTAGCCACAAAATAGCCCACCCTAAGTCCTGCCAATCCAAATGATTTTGATAGAGTCCTAAGTACAAGGAGATTCTTGAATTTCTTTGTCATGTCCAGAACAGAATAATCAGAAAATTCTACATATGCCTCATCCATGATTACAAGACCCTTGAATTCACGAATCAATTTTTCAAGATCTCGTTTCTCAAACTGGAACCCAGTTGGATTGTTTGGTGTGTCAAGATAAAGAATACTAGCTTTTTTAGAGTGTAACAAGAATTTTTCCAGATCAAGTGTCATATTTTTGTTAAATGGAATTTTTATTGTTGGAATTGAATATAATTTACATCTCTCTTCAAAGAATCCAAAAGTTGGATCTGATGTCAAAATTTTAGTATTTTTAGAAGCAAAATTACTCAGAAAAAGATCAATTATTTGATCAGAGCCATTTCCAACTCCAATCATCTCTTTTGGCATTCCGACATATTTTGAAATACTCTGAGCCAGTCTTTCCGTTCCCCCTAAAGGATATTCTCGTACATCCATGTTTTCCTTGACTTCGTTTATCATTTTTTCAAGAAATTCTTGAGATACGGCATAATTTTCATTCGAATCAAGTTTTATCACATTAGAGTGTTTTTCAGGCTTTTTGTAACCTGTAAGTTTTGAATATTTTTCTAATTCCTTTTCAAACCAATCTTTTTTCATAATAATCTACCTCTTACTGCTTCATAGTGATTTGGCAAGCCTTCTGCTTCAGTTAGAGATTGCATATATTTTGAAATTTTCTTCAAGGCAGATTCAGAGGATTCTACTTGGGTTTGCAGTTTCATGTAATCCAACACACTCAATGAGCCTCTAGTTCTTCCAAATCTGTTGGTTGGAAGTATGTGATTTGATCCTAATAGATAATCACTTGCTGATGATGGAGTATTTTTTCCCACTAATGTAAGTCCTGCTGATTTGATTTTCTTTGCCACTTGCTGAGGGTTTTTTGTGATTATTTCAAGGTGTTCAGGTGCAAGTCTGTTTGCAAAATCTATCATTTGTTGCTCTGTATTACACATAACAATAAATCCATTTTTTTGTATACTCTCTTTTACAATTGAAGATCTCTTTATTGTTCCAATTTTTTTCTGC
The DNA here is from genome assembly GCA_035255545.1 of Nitrosotalea sp. Taxonomy (GTDB): domain Archaea; phylum Thermoproteota; class Nitrososphaeria; order Nitrososphaerales; family Nitrosopumilaceae; genus Nitrosotalea. The sequence goes on from DATEZN010000235.1 coordinate 9,898, forward strand.
AATAATTCAAGTACCAAATCTTTTAGTTTTGAGGAATTTGTAATTAGACAACACATGGTATCAGGACTGTGTTCTGCCTGAGAGATCAAATCAAGTACAACAAGTTCTGCATCCGCAGTGAGATCTGCAAGTATGGCAAGCTCAGTAGGACCTGCAACCATATCAATTGAGACCACTTCACTGAGCAATGATTTTGCAAGGGTAACAAAAGCACCTCCTGGACCCACTATCTTGTCTACCGGTGGTATTGACTCTGTACCATATGCCAAGGCTGCAATAGCCTGCGCTCCACCAATTCTATAGAACTCGTTTACACCACAAATATCACCAGCTACAAGTGTCAATGGATCTACCGCCCCTTTCTCGTTAGAGGGAGATACTGCTATTATTTTCGTGACACCGGCAACCTTTGCTGGAACAACAGACATGACAACAGTGCTAGGATATCTTGCCTTCCCTCCAGGAATATAGCACCCCACAGTTTCAATTGGTAAAAATGTTTTTTTTATTATAATTCCATCAATTGTTACAGATACATCTTGTAGTTTTTTTCGTAGTGCGTTTTCAGATTTTTCCAATCGTGTCTTTGCAAGTTTTATTCCTGCAATCTGTTCTTTTTTTACCTTTGAGTATGCTGACTTGATCTCTTGTTGTGTAATTTTTAAAGAGCGAATTTGTACCCCAGTGAATTTTGTTTCGTATTCCTTGAGGGCTGCATCTTTTCGTTTTTGTACGTCAGATATAATAGATGAGACTTGTTGTCTTATCGCGTTACTTGTTTTTGGTCTTGCAGATTCTATAATAGAACCCATGTCTTTGACATCTATGATTCGCATCAACTTTCCTCATCGCGTTTTATCTCCTCAAGTGCCAGTATTTGTTTTGGCTCATGTACTACTAGACCTTGAGCGATTTTTCGTAATTTTGGAATCATTTTATGGAATTCAGATTTTGGAATAACTGTATTGATACCATACCATCCTTTTTCACTCAGAGGGCTTATTGTGGGGCGTTTGAGAGAAGGAAGATCATGCAGTAATTTGTCAAGGTGTTCTTCTTTTACGTTTAAGAATATGTGGAGATGTTTTTTTCCTTCTACTGCGCCTCTCAACATAGTTACTATATCGTAGATTTTCTCTCGTTTTGATTTGTCTTTGAGCGATATTTTATTTGCAATTAATACTGCAGAGGACTCCATCACAGTTTCAATTATTTTTAGTTGATTTTGTGTCAGAGTAGTACCAGTTTCTGTTACATCGATTATAGCATCAACATCTTCCGGAGGTTTTGCTTCTGTAGCACCAAAAGATAAGAAAATCTGGACATTCTTGTTTGAACCCTGGCTTAACCATGGGGTTACAATGATTGGTGGTTTTGAACCATAAAGTTTCTTGTAGTTTTTGCACTGCATGATAAATTTGGCTGTTGTATTTAGATACTCAGACGAGATTCGCAATATTTTTTTCTTCTTTGCATAAGATACGATCATATCGTCTAGTGATTTGAAATTATAAGAGTCAGGTATTGCAATTACAAGTTTTATCTTGCCATATTCTAAATCAAGAAGTATTTCTACATCAGAATTTGTTTCCTTGACCCAATCTCTTCCTGTTATACCTACATCATACAGACCTGCAAATACCAAATTTGGGATTTCTTGAGGTCGTAGCATCTTAACCGCAATCTGTGGATCATCTAACATTACACGATAGGTTCTGTCTCTTCTAACTACACGTGTCCATGATCTTTCAAGTATCTTAAAAGTCGCTTCTTCTATACTACCTTTTGGAACAGCAAATTTTACTATAGTCAATGTAGTCCTAACAAACTTCTTTGGATATATATTTAGTCGCCTAGAGATTCTCCAGAATCTCCTTTGCCCTAGTTACAGAGATATTTCCTTCTCTAGTCATTTGCACTATTACATGAGCCATCTTTTCTTGTGGAACACCAGCACTTGCGGCTATGTTTTGTGCATGTAATTTCATATGTCCTTTTTGAATTCCTTCTGAAGACAATGCCCTTATGGCACTAAGGTTTTGTGCAAGGCCTGCAGCTCCAATAATACAAGACAATTCTCGAGCTGATTTCACACCTAGAATCTTTACACAGATCTTTATCATAGGATGGATGTTTATAATTCCGCCAACTATTCCTACAGACATTGGTACTTCAATTTCTCCAACTAGATTTCCATCTTCGTTCTTTTTCCATTTTGTAAGTGATGTGTATTTACCGTGTCTTGATGCATATGCATGCGCTGCAGCTTCAATTGCTCTTGTGTCTTGTCCAGTAGAATTTGCAACAGCTATAATTCCGTTCATTATTCCTTTATTGTGTGTAACAGCTCTGTAAGGATCATTTGCAGCAAACTCATAAGCCCAGATTATATTATTTACAATTTCTTCTCCACCCAAGTCTTCTTTATCAAATATGGCATTACCCTTCACCAGTCTTTTTGTTGAATAATTAGATAATATTTTCAAAATTACTCTTCCTCCAGTTATTTTTTCAATTAGTGGTGCAACTGCTTCACACATTGTATTGGTTACATTAGCTCCCATTGCATCACCTACATCTATTAGAATCTCAACTACAAGCATAGGACCTAATTCTGTTATGACCTCTTTACATGAAATTGTTTTTGCGCCTTTCCCCATTTTTGAAAGAGTTTTACTTTTAGAATTTGCAAGAACAATAATCTCCTCAGAATTTTCCATTATTTTAGAGGTGCCAGATTTTACATCAACATTAACAACTTGAATCTGACCAATACTGTACGAGTCATCGGCTTCCATTGTAAATCCTCCGTGTTTCCTTGCAATTTTAGCTGCTTTTGATGCTGCTGCAATTACGGATGGTTCTTCTATTACCATTGGAATGAGATAGTCCTTTCCATTTATTTTGAAATTTGTTGCTATTCCAAGTGGATATGACATGGTTCCAATTGCGTTTTCGACCATGTTATTGGCCTGATCAAAGTTAATTCCTCCTTCACCTTTTAAAATCTGGATGTCTTCTTTTGAAAGATTAGAGAAGGATTCTAGCACTTTTAGTTTTTCGTCTCTTGTCTTTTCATGAAATTTTGGAATTGGTGAATCAGTCAATTTATTGAACAATCCTCAATAGTTTATCATCTTTGCTGTCTGGAAATCCTTGTCCATCTGTATTTCCTGTAAGTATGTACAGATAGTTATCAGGTCCTACTCCGACCTCACGAATTCTTCCTAGTCCATCCAATATGATCTTTTGTGATGTTATATTGCCATTAGAAATAGGAAGCTGATACAAGATATTGCCGCGAAGAGTAGCTAGTATTAGACTATTTTTGAAATCAAGCTTTCCAGAACCATAATATGCAATTCCTGAAGGCTGTATGCTGACATTATAGCAGTTTAGAGCAGATTGGTATTGAGTTGAGCCTGAACATTCTTGGTTTGGCCAGCCATAGTTTTTGTCTTTTTCTATAAGGTTTATTTCATCATTTTTTGTTGGTCCTTCTTCAGTCTCGTAAAGATTTCCTTGATCATCCCACGCGAGTCCTTGTGGATTTCTGTGACCAAGTGAGTAAATTGGTGAATTTGGGATAGGATTATCACTTGGAATAGAGCCATCATCATTTAATCGTAATATTTTTCCAGCAAGTGAAGTCAAGTCTTGAGCAGCATTTTGATCAGTTGCATCACCTGTACCGATGTAGAGTTTTTTATCAGGACCAAATTTGATTACACCACCATCATCAAATTCGGCACCAGGAATTTTATCAAGTATCACCTTTGCATCAACTAGTTTATCATTAGATTCTGTGATTCTGAGCACTTTATTCCATAGCTTGTCTCCCTCTTTGTAGGTATAGTAAACATACATGAAATGATTTTGTACAAAATCTGGGTGTGTTGTTACTCCAAGAAGACCTGCATCCGAAATATCAGCAACTCGAAAATCAGCTACAGATTCGTTTACAAGTGTACCATTATCTACAACTCGTAATCTTCCAACTTTTTCAGTAAAAAAGATTTTTCCATCACCAAATGTTAATGCCCATGGTTTTTGCAAATTTGTTGCAATAATTTTTACCGCATCAGTTCCTGAAGAGCTAGTATTTGGTTTTGGAATTACAATAGAACCTGATGGCGAGGTGATAATCAAGATCGAAGCTGCAACTGCGACAGCTATTGCAAATATTCTAGTTTTTTTATCCACGATACAAAGACTTTGGAAATCCTATTAATTATTTCTAAATTCGTTTAAAGAGTATATATCACCCTTGAGACTTTTCTCCACTTAGCGGGGTGGGGAAGTCAGACTAAGGGGCTAAGTCATCCCGGCGGGCTCATAATCAACACTGATGAGATACCCGCAAGTCAGTAGTTCAAATCTACTCCCCGCTATCTTCAAGACAATTTCAATTTGCTTTAGAGAACCATCTTTTAGAATTATGAAATTTCATACTGGTGTTAATTTTACCAATTCTTTGCATGGGACGCGTAAGATGTCTGTGTGCAGAGACCACAGGTAGATAGAATTGTTTTCTGATTTGCCTTGGAATTTCTTGTCTTACTTTAGTCAAACCCGTATTTCCACATTTTGAGCATTGATACCCTTGGTTTTTGCCCTTTGATTTCATGTGCTTGTTACATTTCATACAAGTTGGATTTGTCATAATCATATGTTTTTGAAGGTCAAGTACCTCAAGAAATTCTACATTTAGAACTTGTTTATGTTTTTTTGATGATTTTCTTATGCCACCACCAATTTTTATCAAGTCTCCTTCCATTAATTTTTCTGCAACAATAGCAAGTCTAGTTGGTTTGTACACAGCACATTTTATTGTAATTTCGTTCTTAGATATGGAGAAAAATACATGTCCACCAATAACTGTTTTAGGTTTTGTAGATACTTTTCCAATTACATAACCAGAAGAAAATGGTTTGAGGTTTTTTACATCAAGTTCATTTTGTAAATGATCACCCGTACCTTGGTTTGAGCGAAATACCATATAACCACAGAATTTTTCTTTTGATTTTACAAGAGATGCACCTCTTATTACGGCATCAGGATCTTCACCACGTACACCAAAGAGTACTGGATCAGGACCATGTGGTGCAATCAAGATTCTATTCTTTGATTCATCAAAACTGTTGAATGTTTTGGGAAATGTTATTTGTTGCATTTTTTGTACACTGTCTTTGAGAATTTCTCTTTTTTTTCCCAGATTTGCTTTATCCCGGTATGAGATTAATTCAAAAGTATGATCCCTGAAATCATATCCTATTGCCCCTATTGCTCCTATCAGTCCCTGACCATTTCCAAGATGATATGTTTCAAGTCCATTATCTTGTATGAATTTTTTTACTTCTTTTCTGCTCACTAGACGATTTAGTGCCATCTTTCCGAATTTAGCAAAATTTTCTGGGATATCTTTATGTTCATAAAAAACTAGTCCAGGGTTTGCACCATCTTGTACAGCAGAATACTTTTGAATGTATTTGACGATATTTTTTTTAATCAACTCAGGCTTTGTAGTCTGAAGTTTTAATGCAACAGCTCCATTTCCCCGGGTTTTCCATGGTACGTTTGGATTAAATCGAATTAAATATGGATAATCAAGAAACTTGACTTTTTCTTTTTGCAGGTATTCTACCACTTTGTAAGCAAGAAAAGTGGTACACATTCCTTTTCTGGAATCAGTGTCATCAAAGCCAATATGAAGAACAGATGTTTCTTTCATTCGATTACAGTCATTGTAAGGGTTGCACGTACATTTTTGAGTTGTCTTATGTTGTTTGAGATGGTTTTCTTCAAGGTCTCATTATCTGGTGCCTCTACTTTTACTACTAGATCGTACGCACCATACAAAACATAGGTGTATTTCACGCTTGGCATATTTTTTAACTGGTTTAGCAGTTCAGTTTCTGCTCCTAATTCTGCATTTATCAGCACAAAAGCAATAGGCATTAGTTTGGTCTTTGAAATGTGTGATATTAAATATTGTGGCCAGTTCGTTTGATTTAAATTAAAAAAACAATTGTCGATAGCGATTGATAGTAATAGACGAGAAAAAGATTTTCGAAGAGATAGAAAAAAGAAAACCAGTTTCAGTGGCATTAAATGGTCCTGATGGAATAATACCAAAGATTCAGGAAGCTGCCTCAAGAATAATGACAAGGTTTGGAATTCCGGCATATGTACTAGCAGACAGCTGTTTTGGAACTTGTGATCTTAATTCAAACGGTGCCAAAGTGCTGGGAGCAGAAATTCTGTTTCATATAGGACACACCATAAATTCAACGAGTTTTGGCGACAACATAATTCTCATAAATGCCTTTGATGATATGCCGTTTGAAAACATTGCAAAAAAATGTGCAACAGAGATGAAGGAAAAGACAGTCTCGCTTGTTACAGATAGTCAACATCTACACGAGATTGACAAGGTAAAGAAAATATTTGAAGAAAATGGGATTATAGTAAAAATTGGAAAAGGAAAAGGTCAGCTAAACGATGGACAGGTATTTGGATGTGAATTTTATCCAGTTGCTGAAACCAAGAATATAGTTGAGGCAAATGTGTTTCTAGGGCAGAGTAATTTTCACGCAGCAGGAATTGCCTTGTCTACCAATCTACCAACATATGTACTCGATCCATACTTCAATGAGGTTAGAGAGGTTACCGAATTTGCAAGAAAACTGCAGAAAAAGGCAATTTTAACAGTTTACAAGGCTGCAGAAGCAGAAACATTTGGCATAATTATCGGATTAAAAGAAGGTCAGTTTTCAAAAGTTACTGCACTCAAGTTCAAAAAAGAGTTAGAAAATATCGGAAAGAAAGTTCAGCTCTTTGCTATAACAGATATTACAGATGATAAATTGCGCAACCTCAAGGGAATTGATGCCTTTATCCAGGTTGCGTGTCCAAGAATATCAACTGACAATCATTTTCACAAGCCAGTCTTGTCTACTCCTCAGGCAAATGCATTACTAAAAATATTAAGAAAAGAGAGTATCGAAGGATTCTTGCAAATCCCACATTGGCTATAAACAATTATAATCATCAAATTGCAAATCAAGACATTGTCTCAGAAACCAGCCCTTCCAGGGGATAAAATTGCAATAATTGAAGAATTTGAAATGGGTAACAATACCTTCGATGACGGTCAGTCAATAAGATCACTAGTCGTAGGCACCCCAGAATTTGACAAAACAAATCGTATAGCAAAAATCAATGAGATGCGAAAACCTGCAGTTGCCAAAACAAATGACGTGATAACAGGAAATATTTCAGCATTGATGAATAACATGTTTGCCATAAACATTTTGTACATAAATGGAAAACCTACACATTCAGGTCTAGAATGCATTTGTCAGGCAAAAGGAGCAAAGAAAAGAATTCTTGTACGAGTAGGCGACATAGTATCTGCAAAAATAATCAATCTTCTTAACGGTGTTGTACATGCAACAATTAGTGAACCTGAACTTGGAGTTTTGTTTACCCAATGTAACAGGTGCGGAGCAAAAGTTGTTGCAATGGGTAGCAACATAAAGTGCATAGATTGTGGGTATATAGAAGAGAGAAAATTATCAACCAGATTTGGAAACAGCGATTTTATAAAATTCAACTCCAACTAAGAATATGTTAAAAGTAGCATTCCAAGGAGAGCCAGGAGCATATAGTCAAGCTGCCGCAGTTAGTTTTTTCAAAGAATCAATAGAGACAGTACCAAATCCTACATTTTATGAGGCATTAGATTCTACAGAAAATGGTAGATCAGATTACACTATACTTCCGGTAGAAAACTCACTTGAAGGAAGTGTGGGCGAAAGCTATGATTTGTTACTTACTACCAAGCTAAGTGTTGTAGATGAGACATATCACAGAATATCACACTGTCTTATTGGTTTGCAGGGTCTAAAACAAATTGATACAGTGTATTCCCATCCACAAGCACTTGGTCAGTGCAGAAAATTCATTCAAGAGAATCACTTGAAGCCTATACCGACTTATGATACCGCTGGCAGTGTAAAGATCCTTCTAGAACTCAACAAGAACAACATTGCATGTATTGCTAGCAGAAAGGCAGCTGAGATATACAATGTTCCAATAATAAGAGAGGGAATAGAGGACAATTCAAACAACTATACTAGATTCCTCATTATGGCAAACAAGAAAAAAGAGAGAACGTCCAAAGACAAGACATCAATAATTTTTGCAATAAAACACATCCCAGGTGCACTATACAATATTCTTGAGAAATTCAACACAAGTAACATCAATTTAACAAAGATTGAATCTCGTCCCACAAAAAACACCCCTTGGGAGTACAATTTTTACGTGGATTTTGAAGGTCATCAAGATGATAGAAACATACAAGACACTCTTGAAAAGATAAAGACAAATACAACATTTCTCAAGATATTAGGTTCTTATCCACGAGCTGAACTAGCCTAGAATCCTTTTGGTTTTCTAATTGAAAACGCTGCACTTATTCCAATTATCAAAATTCCAGACGATATGACTATTAGATGCGATGTGAATACTAACGGATTTGTAACTGCTTCTAGTTTTCCGGTCACATGAAGCAGTGAACCTCCAGTGTTTGTTATGTTTATGAAATGTTGTCCATTCTCAAGACTGTACCAGTCAAAACTCACTTGTTTTTGAAAATCTTTATCAATTTGTAAACCCGTACTAGGTGTCTTCATATGTACATGAAATGAACTCCCGGTAACATTAAGAAGTTCATGATAATGTTTTTCTGCATCAAACTGAAAGACATCATTTTTTCCAACATCTACAGTATCGTTAACATCATGAACATTAGTTATAATCGTCTGCAACAGGAAAAATGTGCCCAATACAACAGCAACCAGACCTATTCCAATTCCAGCTACAGATTTTTTTGTAAGCATTATGAAAAACTATTCATGATTATATTTAAAGTAAATCACATCAATTCAACATCATGCGGTTGACTTTCAGCATATCCAGCAGTTGACATTTTTATAAATTCTGCATTTTGCTGCATTTGTGAAATGTTATTTGCACCACAATAACTCAAACCGGAACGAATTCCTCCTGTCAGTTGTTTTATGATATCAGTTACACTGCCCTTGTATGGAACCATTGCTTCAACACCCTCTGCAACATAATCATTGAGATCTTCCACCATTGAAGCATTGCTAGTTTCTTTATTTTTTCTTCCAAGAGCTGCATAAAATGATGCCATCCCTCGATAAATTTTGTATCGCTTGCCGTTTTTCATCATAAATGAACCAGGACTTTCATCAGTTCCGCCCAACAAACTGCCAACCATTAAAGTAGATGCCCCTGCTGCAAGTGCTTTGGTAGCATCACCTGATGTTCTCACGCCGCCATCAGATATTATTGGAATATCATATTTTTTACCAACTTGTGCACAATCCATTACAGCAGTAAGTTGTGGCACTCCAGAGCCAGTGATTACTCTAGTGATACATATTGAACCAGAACCAACTCCTACTTTTACTGCATCCACCCCAGCTTTGATTAGATCCTCTGTTCCTTGAGCAGTGGCTACATTTCCTGCAATCAACTCACAGTTTGGAAATGCTTTTTTTATCAACCGTACTGTATTGAGTGCATTTTCACTATGACCATGTGCAATGTCTACTACTATGACATCTGCACCTGCATCTAACAATGCTTCAGTTCTTTCCATAAAATCGCCTTTTACACCAACTGCTGCACCAACTAGTGGCCTTCCCTTTTTGTCCTTTGATGCTTGTGGATAGTTACCAGAATTGATAATATCTTTACTAGTGATCAAACCCTTAACATGTCCTCTTTCATCCAAAAGGGGTAATTTTTCAATGCAATTTTTCCTCAATATCTCCTTGGCTTGAATTATATCCACTCCAAATTGTGCAGTGATAACATCATTTGTCATAACTTCGGTGACCTTTTTACTTTCATCTTTAGGTTCCAACATCACAATGTCTCGTCTTGTTAGTATACCAACTAACTGACCCTGGTTATCCGTTACAAGTAATCCCGAAGCTCCTTTTTCTCTCATAGATTCTATGGCATCATGTACAGTCTGATCTGGATGTATGGTATACGGATTTTCGATTATAATACTGCCTGAACGTTTAGTCTTGAGTACTTCATTTACCTGTTCTGAGATAGTAAGAAATCTATGTATGATTCCAATTCCTCCCTCTCTTGCTATTGCCACTGCCATAGCAGATTCAGTAACAGTATCCATGTTTGCACTAATGATTGGGATGTTAAGAGAGATATTTTTAGAAAGTTTTGTTTGTAAATTTGTCTGAGATCTAGTAACTATGTTAGATCGTTTGGGAACAAGGAGTACATCGTCAAATGTTAGTCCTTCCCGTATTTCCAACTAAACCTTCTTGATTAGAATGAAAATCTGTTATAAGCCTTTCTTGAAATTTTGCAAGTTTTTTACGATCTGTACAACATTGCTGGTGGCCTTGACATTATGAGTTCGTATCAAGTCAGCACCATTTAGAGCAGCAAAAGTTTCTGCTGCAAGAGATCCATAAAGTCTGTTTGCAGGATCAGATTCCCCTAACAGTTCTCCTATGAATGATTTGCGTGAAACCGAAATAAGAATTGGGTATTCTTGTTTTATGTAATTTAGATTTTTTAATACCAGCACATCTCTTTGTAGCCAATCAGAATTTATTTTTGTAAATAGTATGCCTTGCGCCTTTTTTCTAAAAAAACCAATAGCTGGATCTACTACAATTTTATTTGTTGGCACTCCTGATTTTAATGCCAGTGTAACACTTTGATCAATCAGTTTTCTTGCCTGTGAAACTTGATTTCCTCCAACTGGCTTGCTACTAAATGCGCACAAAATAACAGATGGGCAGTATTTCTCAAGTACATTAACCATATTTTTGTCATACTTTAATCCTGAAACATCATTGACTATTTCTGCACCTAACTGAAGAGCAGCCTCAGCTACCTTTGCTCTACATGTATCAATTGAGACAGGCAATTTCGAGACTTTTTTTATGGCGTTTATAGCATTGGTGATTCTTTTTATCTCCTGATTTTCCGATACATGTGTTTTGAGATATGGGGCTGTAGACATTCCTCCAACATCAATAAAATCAGCACCTTCTTCCTCCATCAATTTGGCTGTTTTTTCTATAATTTTTTTATCAGTAAATACTGATTTTTTGTAAAATGATTCTGGACTTGTATTAATTATTCCCATTATTCGTATGGGATTAGAATCACCAACGCTTACTTGTGCTAGCTTATGCATATGGTTTATGATTAACCCAGATAC
>DATEZN010000236.1:0-4533 GCA_035255545.1 Nitrosotalea sp.
GGAGGAGGCCTTTTTGCTAGAGGCAAACATGATCAAGCGCTACAGACCACCATACAACATAGAGCTCAAGGACCAGCAAAGATACACATACCTGAGAATTACAAATGAAGAGTATCCTCGTCTCATGGTAGCAAGAAGGACACGAACAGGACAGTTCCTAGGCGGAGGCAAAATGTATGGTCCCTTTACTCATGGAAGCTCAAAGATGCTCTCAATTGGCCTTTTACGCAAGACATTCAAGATACGAATATGCAAAAGGCTTCCAAAAGAGGCATGTCTTGAATATCACCTAGGAAACTGTGATGCACCATGCCAATTCAAGCAAGCCCAAGAAGATTATGGCAAACACATTTCTGATCTTGAATCTATTCTAAAAGGCAAACAACGACTGGAAGATTTTGTCAAAGATCTAGAAAAAGAAATGACACAAGCATCTGAAAATCGCCAGTATGAAAAAGCAAAAGAGATTCATGAAACGTTGCAACGATTATCCAATCTTCAAGTCAAGCAAAAAATGGAGTCACCTAGAATAGGCTCTGATGAAGAATATTTTGGTATCAAAATAAAAGACCAGACTGCACACTTGATGAGCTTTCGTTTATCAAACGGAGTGATAAAAGATAGGAACAAATTTTCATTTGACTTGGTAGGTGACAATACATTTTCTAGTTTTCTATCCCAGTACTATTCCACAAATCCAATTCCAAGATATGTCATAGCAAGTGAGATACCAGACAAGAAAGAGATACTGGAAGAAGTGTTTGCACGTTCATCAGGATTTACAGTACGTATCATGGTACCAACAACTGGAAAGAGACGTGAGATAATTGATCTGATAATGAGAAACATATCACTTGCAATAACAAAGGGTGCAGACCCTGCACTTGCTGAACTCCAAGAAAGACTAGGATTGCAAAACATTCCAAGAACCATAGAGTGTTTTGATATTTCAAATCATGGTGAAGATTATGCAGTGGGTTCCATGTCGTGCATGGTGGATGGAAAACCCCATACATCAGGATATAGAAAATTCAAGATAAAGACAGTAAAAGGACGAGATGATTTTGCAATGATAAATGAGATAGTCAAGAGACGCTACCTAAGACTAAAGGAAGAAAAATCAAAGATGCCAGACTTGGTACTAATTGACGGTGGTCGCGGACAGCTAAATGCAGCACTTGAGGCATTACATGCAATTGGAGTAGACATACCGTGTGTATCACTTGCAAAAGAGAATGAGGAGGTCTACCAACCACGAGCAAGCAAACCACTAGTCATGGCAAAAACCAATCCAGCGCTCAAAGTCTTGCAGCATGCAAGAGATGAAGCTCATAGGTTTGGAGTTGCGTATAACAGAGCAATTCGCAAATTTACCTAGTGACATTAATTTTGAATTCTAGTGTCCGGTGACATGTTTTTTCAAATATGTGTTCGTACCCATTTTGTTCCCCTTTAAATTACAGGACGTACAAATGATATCAGGTGCAAAAAAGTGTCAGGACAATATTTACCATTTAATCTTACAGAAAGACTAATCAGACAAAAAGGATCTGGCTATCATGTCATTTTAGGAGTGCTGATTCTCATCATTGGTCTTGGAATAGGCTTGACAACTGGAAACAGTTCGATAACATATGGAGCACTTGTCATTGGCGTAGCATTAATTATTTCTTCATTTTTAATGATTATCAACCAATATGAAAGAGCAGTAATACTTCGAGTAGGAAAATATCAAAGACAAGTTGGTCCCGGCATTCAGACAAGATTACCTTTTGCCGACAACATTTTGGTTGTTGACATACGAGAAAAAGTAAGCGAGTTCAAAGCTGAGAGGATGTTGACAAAAGATAACGTTCCAGTAACTATTGACGCAATACTTCGTTACAGAATAATAGAAGCCCGCGCTAAAGATGCCATACTAAACGTAGAGAATTTCAATCAGATGATACAACAAGTTTCCCAAACAACACTTCGAAATAATATCGGCTCATCACAATTCCAAGATGTGCTTTCAAAAAGAGAAGAGATCAATCAACATATCAAAACTGTAATTGCAAGCGAGGCAAGTAACTGGGGAATTGAAGTGACAGGTGTGGAAATCCGTCAGGTAATAATCCCACAAGAGCTAGAATCTGCCATGTCAATGCAGGCACAAGCCGAGCGTGAAAAAAGTGCCAGAGTAACATATGGTGAATCCGAAGTTCTAGTGGCAAAACAATTCGAGGAAGCTGCACTAGTATATTCAGACAACCCAGTGGCATATGCATTAAGACAATCCAACATGTTGTATGAATCACTAAAAATTCAAGGCAATACCATAGTCATGATTCCTTCAGAGTCACTAAATTCAATGGGATTTGGAAACCTAGCAACTACCATAGCATATCTTGAAAGCACCAAAAAGGCAGTAGCGCAACAAAAAGCAAAAGACAATCAAGCCAAACAAGAAAGCGGCAACTCATTGTAAAGATATTTTCTTTTTCAGAAAAATTTTGTAACAATATAGACGTACTAAGATTTTAAGTTGTTTTGTGTCATTGTACCACCATGACAGGACAAGATGCATGATGTATGACTTTTAGCGATACGCTGCCAAGCAATAATTCTTGAAAGGCAGTCCTCCCCCTAGTGCCCATGATTATTAGATCATACTTGTTCTTCTTTGAGAGTTCAATTATCATCTGGGCAGGATCTCCTTGGTGTATCATGATTTCCATTTGGATGCCATTTTTATCTGCCTCATTTTTGTAACTTTTCAACATATTTGCAGCATTTGCTTTGACTTCATCTAAAAGATCAAATACAATAGCACTATCACCCCCAAGTTCACATGCTACAACATGAAGCATGTGAAGACTGGCACCACACTTTTGAGAAAGAAAAATTGATTTTTCAAACGCCCGTTTAGATGATTCCGAACCATCTACTGCTACAAGAATATTTGAAAACATGCTATAGGTACAACAATCTTCCTAATATTGTTGATATTTTCTAAAACCTATGCAATGTCCATTCTACAAGATGAATTTTTTTCTAACACCATGTTAAGGAGTTGATTCAGCCAAAGTCTACAGGACTTGTTATTTTTTCTTGTCAGACATGTTATAGGCTACAGCAGCACGAATAAGATCTTTTAAAGCAGATTCGTTAATCTTTTCGCCTTCATGAATATCGATAGCACGTCTTACATTACCATCAAGACTAGCATTGAATACGCCTTTGGAATCCTTCAAAAAGGCGCCTTTGGCAAAAGTGATTTTTACAATGCTTTTGTACGTTTCTCCAGTGCAGACAAGTCCATCGTGCGACCATACAGGAATACTCCACTTCCATTCCTCAACGATTTGAGGATCTGCGTTATGAATAATTTTACGGATATTCGCCAGCATTTTTCCGCGCCAGTCACCAAGTTCTGCAATATGTTCACTGATTAGTTCAGATGCAGATTTGTCGGGTTTTGGATTTGACTTTTTCATTGTCATGCACATATTTTAAGAAGTAAGAGTTTAACAATATTACGACAAAGACTCAAACCATCTGTGAAGAAAAAATCCATCTCAGATATAATTGTCGATTGTACCTTCACGTAGAGGTTGTGCATCGTATCCCATTTTGACAAGGTCTGAAGCAAACTCGTCTACAAACCCATGTACGGTGTATATTTTTTCAGGGTTGCACCTTTTCACCAAATCAATTAATTCAGCATAATCACAATGATCACTTAGTGGAATAGAATAATCATGACCACGTGCAAATGAAAACCTGGATGATTGTGCCCATCCACTAAAACCAATCGTTATTGCATCGTACTTTGACTTCATGTGTTTGACAAAAGCATTTTTTCCACTCATGTTGGGTGCAATCATAAGCCAAGGTTTTTTCTCAAGAAGCCCCTGTGACTCGGCTTCGGTATGTCCAATTGATTCATCAAGTGGTACTCCAAACTGTCTGTACAGATCATTGACTTTTTTTACAGAATCATGATAGTACGGCTGCCAATGTGAGAACAAGTTGGACAAGATCTGGGCTTTTCCAAGCTCGTATCCAAGCAAAATTACGGGTTTTCCTTTTCCATAAAGTTCTGAAATGATTTCATTTACCCGTTTTACAGTATCATCAATTGTAGGAAATACATATTCTGGCATCCCAAATGTACATTCAGTGATTAGTGTTTTGCACTTGGGAACAGTTGCGCCTTTCATAAATCCCCGGTCACGAATTGAAATATCACCGGTATAAAATACATCATCAAACAAGAGTCCCTTTGCCCCAAGTATGTGACCTGCGTCAATCATTGAAAAATTCTCATATTCTTCAACATAGTTTTCAATCACATAGCCTCTAAGTTTTGCAATCTCGCTTGTCTGTTTTGATGCAATGAGCACTCCATGTCCTTTCTGATTGTGCAAGTGGTCAAGATGTGCATGAGATACAAAGCTAATTCCATCTCCCGTTCCACGTTTTGGATCAAGATGAACTGTCTTGTCACCATACATTACGGCAATCCCATTTGATGTCATTCTTACCTTTGAA
>DATEZN010000237.1:0-3670 GCA_035255545.1 Nitrosotalea sp.
ATACGTAGACCAAAGTCCCAATCAACCGCTCACAAGGGACTGTACTATCATAACAAACGGCAATAACTATCTCAAAGTGTATCTTGATGGAACGATGGTTTACACAAACAGTACAATGAATCTACAGATGCCAGGGCCATTCAATGTATTTCTAGAGCCCCAGTCATCATACTCTAGCAGTATGTTAAACGGCATCTTCAATGATTACTATGCAACATCAAACGAAAACATCCAAGTCAACAGCCTACCATCAAATGTTGCAAGGGTTGACTTGGTAAATACATCTGGTACTGTGATTGCATCAAGTAATGCAAGTGCAGGGTCTGTAACAATACCTATCGGAAACTATCACTTTCCACTTGTTGGAATAATCAAAGTCTATGATTCTAGCAATAATGTAATTACATCAACTCCAACAGCAGTCAATATGTTTGGAGGAGATGTGTACTCTGTTAACTAAGAGTTCAGCAAGATAATCTCCTGAGAAAAAATTTGTTCATACCACTTGGAGATAGTTATTTCATTTCTAAAATATACCCAGTATTATAATCAACCAAGAAAATATCAGACTTGGAAAATTTTCTCTAATTTGCATTTACTCTAGTTACCAGATATTGCAGGAGGCGTATGAGTCTCGACGATTGCGAAACTTGTCTTAGTACCATCAATTGCAACTTTAGATTCACCCAATTTGGTACCATTGTTGGGATCAACCAGACGGAATGTATAGTCACCCACTTTGAGGTTTGAAAAATTCGCATTTCCATGATAATCTATCTTTGATTCAGAGACAAGATTGCCGTTATGATCAAGTAGATCTACTGCAAAGCTACTGTTTTTTGCAGACAATAACTGTGATTGTGTATCATATGATTTTACAGTAATGAGACTATCAATCATAGGCGGCCACGGAGTTACAATGTTGATTTCTCTTGCACTTCCAGGATACAAAAATACAGGCCAATACGTATACGAAAGGTGTTGTCCAATTTTTACATCCATCACATAATGATCGTCGTTTACAATAGTTGGTTCAAGCCAGAAACGTAGTGTCTGTCCATGGACATCAGTAAAGTCCATACCCCAAGTATTGTTGCTCTGATCTTTTACGTATACGATTGCATTAGAAACAGGTGTTACCCCATCATTGTAAAAGACATTAGGACGCATTCCCCCTGGCGGATACAAGTGTAGAACCAAGTTTTCAGTTGTAGGAGTTGATTTTGTTTTGTCAAGACGGACATATTCAGTATCTGCGCCCATACCATTTGCAGAGACTTGTATTTTGTACGTGTGACCCAATGGCAGAGAATCAATTGTAAAAGGATTGTCTGCAATAGAAGTCATAGTTCTATAAACAGACTGGCTAGAATCTTGGTAAATCTTTAGAGATACCCCGTATGGATACGCCCTATCACCTGTAGCATAAGATATTGTAGTGTAGATTGAACCATTATCTTGCAACCGATTTGATATAGTTGTTAGACAATTGCAATTCAAGTATTGTGATACAGTCGGTGTTACCGGTTGTGCAGAGGAATTTGTGTGGTTGATAGGTGTTACAATAACCGGTAAAGAAGAATTTGTTTGATTTGTAGACGACAGTATGCCAGATCCATAATATGCAGTCAGGGTAAGATTTTCCATAGGAGTGATTGTTAGAGTATTACTCTTTGTGCCACCATTCCAATGATCTAGTGTATAGTTTTCAAAGTTTGACATGGTTACAGTGTAATTATTTCCAGGAATTGCACTAAATGTAAACGGAGTAAATCCTGAGCTGTTATTTTTCCCAAATGTAACTACAGTCCAAAATCCAGTCAAGGGCTTTCCTGCAATTGTAGTGGCATTCACAGTTACAGAGACATTATAATTTATGCTATCAAGAATATTCAATAGATTATCCAAGTATCCAGGTAGAGAGTTGAAGGGATTTGGAAGTGTAGAATTTGAGATGTACATGTACTGGACAAGCTTTGACATGTTTTCAACATAGCTCTTGTTGACATCATCTACACCATAGGAAACAAGCGAGAAATTCGATTTTGTAAAATTTTTGTGCCATCCTTCAAATGATGATACTAGTGGAAGATCAGGATTATCATAAAGCACCATATTGTTTACCGTCCCAACATATGATGGAAGTGTGTCTATTCCTGGATTTCCCACAGTAAAGTTGAGTCCAAGAGATCTTGAATAGTTACTCAAATTGGCATAAAATGTCTCATTACCTTTGACATTTGACATTTGATCAAAAAATATACCATTTACATTGTACCAGTTTTTGTACTCATCAATGTCTCCAGTAATAGTAGTATAATTGACATTTGCAGTATAGATGTAACCAATTACACGAATTCCAGCAGACTGGAGTTTTTGTATTCCATAGACATAATTTGTGTCCTTTGTACCAGGTCCACTATCAGGATTAATTATTGCAACAATTGGAATTGATGGATGACTTGTCTTTTCTTTTGCAAGCACATCCCAATCATTCCCAGGATAACTATACAGAGGTACAATCAGACCTGTTTTTGATTCACCGTATGCATAAGGTGTGAAACCAAAAGACCAAACAGACACAGAAACAAGCACTGAGAAGATGAAAATTGAGGCCATCTTGCCAAGCATATCACGATTCAAGTCAATTACACCTCGAAATAAGAATAGGATGTTAGATCCCATTTCTCATACTTTATCGTCACATACAAAATTGATATCACATGCATAGAAAATAATCTGGTCTAGTAGATATCATGATATGCACAAAAAATTATAGAACATTCGTACATGTAAAATGGAACAATGTTATAGAACATTTTGCCAAATTACTTTTATAGGAATATTGAGATCTTGTTGATATGAAGTATCGAAGCCGTACAGAGATAATCTCAATGATTTTAGAATCTGTGACAATAGGCACAACAAAGACAAAGATAATGTACAAAGCATACTTGTCATACACTCAGCTAAAAGAATATCTCGCACTCCTAGAAGGAAGCGGAATGATAGGATATGAAAATGGAACTCAAGTATATAGAATAACTGACAAGGGCAGAAAATTCCTAAAATTATCTATGGAGATTGGAGATATGGTATCATCAAAACCAGAAGAATCTCTTGCCAAGATAATAATCTAAAATCTTTTTTTATATTTATTATACCATAATCAAGTCTAAAATTAATTGTATTATACCAAGTCTAAAATTAATTGTATGAATACACATCTCCGCCAAACATATTCACGGAGGTTCCAGTAGATGCTAACACATTATTGCTAGAATCATAGACTTTGATTATTCCAACAAGTGGAAAGTTATAGTTTCCAATAGGTATTGTTACAGATCCAGCACTTGCATTACTTGATGCAATCACTGTACCAGATGTATTTACCAAGTCAACTCTTGCAGCATTTGATGGTAGGTTGTTGACTTGGATGTTTTCACCTAATGTAGAGTAGTAGTTCTTGTAGACACCATAAAGCAGAGGTCCTCCATTGACTGAGGTTTGCGGTTCCAAGAATGCAATAAATGGCCCTGGCATCTGTAGATTCATTGTACTGTTTGTGTAAACCATCGTTCCATCAAGATACACTTTGAGATAGTTATTGCCGTTTGTTATGATAGTACAGTCCCTTGTGAGCGGTTGATTGGGACTTTGGTCTACGTAT
>DATEZN010000238.1:0-5116 GCA_035255545.1 Nitrosotalea sp.
ACTTTTCTTTTGGTGGTAATCAACATCTTACTGCAAGTTCTGATAATACTATAGTCTGCGGAGATCACATCTGTGCGCCTGGTGAATGGACAATGTTGCAAGATAATCTAAATCACGATCAGATTGTACGTTCTGCAAATTCTACAAATTCTACAAATGCAATGTCAACCAATTCTACTATGACTGCATCAACAAACTCTACGATACAAATGTCCGGTAATTCTACTATGAAAATGTCCAACTCTACTTCACCAATTCCACCTCCATATCCTATGCCGCCAACTCCTGCACCAATTCCGGCACCTCCATCAATATCTCCTGTTGTCTGTGCTGAAGTAAAAACAGATCTTGCAAATTCAACAGTATCCTTGGGTGTAACTGCAAAAATAATGTCTGACCTTGGCTGTATTAGCTAAAACACTGAATTATTGAACCACCATTTGATATCTACAGTGGTAATCCTACTGTGACTAGCTTGTTTTTCTTGAACATACAACATGTATTCTTGTATGTTTTTTTATATTATGCATGTCCGGTACTACAAGTAAGTCTCGAATGAGATCAAAAAAAGAATCCGTAGTTAGGTCTAATGACCGGAAAAAAATCTTTCAGAATGATCAGTCGTGTTATGCTGTGACGAATTCTTCCAAATTATCTAATTCGCATGTACTCTTGGAACAAAATTACAAAGACATGTATGAAAAAACTCCATGTATGCTATGTTCTACAACCATTGACGGTATTATTTTTGCGTGCAATGAGTTTTATGCTGAAAAGCTTGGATATCAAAAAAATGAAGTTGTGGGAAAATCAGTCTTTAATTTTGTAGCAACTCAAAGTATTGAAGAATGTGAAAATTCCTTTCAAATGTGGAAGGATACTGGTAATGTGTCAAATGCTACAATCTGGTTCAAAAGAAGGGATAGTTCTGAATTTCTCGGTTTGATAAATGCCACAAATCTTTATGATATTAGTGAAAAATTGATTGGAAGTAATACTACTATAAGAGATATCACAGACTTGTATGATGTACAAAAGACAGTTGAAGCCAATGAGAGAAAGCTAAAACAACAAAATGAAGCGCTCAAAACTGCATATGATCACCTGCTAGAGACTGAGCAAAAGTATAGAACTTTGTATGAAAAATCCCCTGACCTTTTGCGCACTATTGACTTGGCTGGAAACATAGTTGACTGTAATGATTCGTATTGTTCTAGTCTTGGTTATTCACGAGAAGAAATTATAGGAAAATCAATGTATGCGCATGTGGCAGAAAAGAGTACTGATGATCTCAAGGATGCAATGTTGGAATGGGATCACACTGGTTCGATAGGTAATAGGGAAATCTGGCTTCAACGAAAAATTGGCGATATTTTTCCTACATTGCTTCTTTCAACAAATCTTTATGATACAAATGGCAATTTGACTGGACGAATTGGAGCCCTAAGAGATATGACTGTGATGCATAATGCCCGAAAAGAAATTGAAGAGCACAAAACAAAAAGACTTTCTGCTATTGGAGAACTCTCTGCTCGTATAGCTCACGATCTCCGAAACCCATTATCTGTAGTGTATAACACTCTTGAAATAATCAAAATTCAAAATCCAGGTTTTGAGAAAAATAACCAGTCAAAATTTGACAGGATTGAGCGTGCTGTAAAAAGAATGACTCATCAGATAGATGAGGTAATGGAGTATGTTGTACCAAACCCGTTAAAACTTCAACAGCGTGTTTCATTACTTGGGGTGATAAATTCTTCAGTTCTGAATGTTGTAACAACTGGTACCACAATTCATGTACCACAAAATGATGTCATCATTAAATGCGATCCTGAAAAACTAGAAATTGTATTCACAAACCTGCTGCTAAATGCAACTCAGGCAATGAATAATTGTGGAATTATATATTTTAGAATAAAAGACAGTCAAATAACTGATAGTGTAACCAAAAACTTTACAACCATTGAAATTGAAGACACCGGTCCTGGCATTCCAAAAAGTTTGATGAACAAAATATTTGATCCATTGTTTACTACAAGACAAATAGGCACAGGACTGGGTCTAGTAAGTTGTAAGAGTATAGTTGAAAAACATGGCGGCTATATTGATATCAAAACTGAAATCAAGAAAGGAACTACGTTTATCGTCCACATTCCGAAATAGATATTTCAATTATCCGCCTATGTGAAATATCTTGCATCGATTCAGGGATGATTCATTCGTAAAATCTAAAAACACCGGTGTTTGACATTTCGTGTGTCTATATCATATCTAACTTTTGGAATTGTTTGTGCTGTTACATTGATGATTACACCTTGTGCATTTGGAGATGCAAATTCTGGTCAAAAGATTGTTCAATTCCAACTCAAGGTAAATCAGACCGCCTTTGAACCTGATAACATTAGTATAAAATTTCTCAATGTTACTGAAGATTCTCGATGTCCATCTGGTGTGACATGTATTTGGCAAGGAAAATCCACAATAATTGTTAATGTAATGAAAAATAATCAAAATCTGGGAAATTCTAGTCTTACAAGCGGATTGGGAAACAATGATGCTACAGTTGCCATTTCTGGAGGATATATCTTACAAGTGATCCAAATGGCACCTTATCCAACAAGTGGAGTGAGAATACCTATTTCGGATTATATTGTTACATTTACAATATCAAAATCCGGTATGCTGTCGCCTCTAGAACAATTCAGATCTGGTACAAATGCAAAACAAGTGGAATGTATGACAGGTCTTCAACTAGTTATAAAATCCGAAAACAATTCGCCTGCATGTGTTTTACCTTCTAGTGTATCTGTGTTGATGGCTAGAGGTTGGGCAATTACAGATGTAGCCACACAATAATTTTTACAATGTTGTATTGACGGTATTATAGTTTGGGACTCAATCCCCTTCTGGAAATTGATAGAATGTAGGCATGTTCTGTGGTACATCTCCATATACAATCACAATTTCGTCATGAGCATTCATTTTTGTGGTATTCAAGTTTGTACTTATCAAGTTACCATTTACAAAAATTTCTGGTCCATTGGTTGTTATGGGATATCCATTACGGGTTGACTTCCAAATGTCAAAAAATTCTCCTATTGTAAAATCTCTTTCTTTTGGTGATTCTATGTGCACTATTCCATCTGGTGTGTGGGTATGTAACCAATACAGACACGTATTTTCAATTCCTACTAGTGCTGGAATTGATGTATGTTGACCATTGACAAAAATGTCCATATGTGCATGAACATGAAATGTTGTATATTCCTGAGTTTCACAGGGTATGCCATCGACTGAAGCAAAATTGGTATCAACTGTATCATCTGATCTGTATGTGACATATGCCACTCCTGCTATTATGGCAGCAATGACTCCTAGTGCTATGAACTTGTTTCTATTGGATGAATGTTTGACTGCCTTTGGATTTTTATCTTTTTTAGCACTGGTCATTTTGTACTACTACGCATCTTCAAATCAAGTATTAATATATTTCAACATCACTATTGATTGATTCTTGATGTGTGCGAGATAATTCAGATCATCTATAAAATTCAAAAATATTGACTTGAAACTTATTTGATCATTTTCCTGAGCTGTTCAGGAGCCGCATTCATTATCTCATTTTTGGTATATTGTTTGTTCAGCTTTTTGCTGATAAATACAATGCTCATTCCTCTTGGTATCTCTCTTCTTGAACTAAGGAAGCTGAGGTAATGCTCTTTTTCATCTTTGGTACAAAATACCATCTCGTAATTGCTAGAAACCCATACTTCTTCAACTAGTTCTTCACTCATGTTCATCATGCCCTTTAATACTGCTCAGAATCTATAAGGAATTGCGCTACATTGTTCAGTAACAAAGTTACTTACCTACTGGTAGTGTACCCAGTCGTAGATGAAACGACACTGCACCGGATTTATGTTTTAGTATGGAATCATACGTTTCTTTTTTAATCTTGATGTGAGATCTGTATTCTAGGCAAACAGGAGGATCTCTTGTGAGGAAAACCCAAATCCGTCCCCATATCATGTGAACCTGTTTGCCATGATTGGGAAAACTAGTCTAGTGTGTTTATTCGATTGTGTGATGATTAACACTTGACATATCAAAATTGTCATTATGTAGTATGTGAGTTTGAATTCTAACTATTGACAATCTTTGTAAGATCGACAAGTATTATTTTGTAGTCTTTCTCAAATAATATAGACAAATGATGACTAGATGTCTCGTACTAATTATTACATTGTTTGGGATATTGTATTTCATGATTCCAACTGCAAATGTGTATGCATCTTGCATTCCAAATGTCAACTGTGATCATGTTTCACAAGTACCTACTTCACAAATCATAATATCTGGGGGCTCGCTTTCGCCTAGCTCTGAAGTTAATATTCTAATTCATGCACCTGACTTTAACTCTAATTCATATGCTATTGATACTATTGGAGTAGATGGAAGTAGAGTTACAATATCAACAAGAGAATCTAGCATTCCTTACAAGCTAGTAGAAACCGGACCTGATACTGGGGATTTTGCAGGTTATGTCATATTGTCTTCTACCTCTTCAGTGTGTTCTCCTGTGTGTGGACCAACTGATGGATTTTTAGCAGCGGGAGGTGATGATGCTGTTACTGTTTCATTCACATATGCTGATGGACATACAATTTCAGCATCATCTAATGATCAAATGCCAGTTCAAACAAGTCATGGCACAATACCTGAATTTTCTTATACGGGATTTGTATTGCTTGCTAGTATGATGTCATTGATGATGATCTTCCGAATGAACTCGATATTGCGATAAAATACCTGTGAAACAATATGGATTCTACAAAAAAGATAAAAAATGCTCAATGCAAGAAATGTCTAAATAAATTCCAAGAAAAAGAGATCTTTACTATTCAACAGTTTCAATACCGAAAATTGCCTACCTATGACTGGACCCTGGAATTTTTTAATATGCTTGAAATAAGTGAATGGGATTCTTTCTGCGAAAACTGCATGTTATATTATGGGAAAATATCACATGCCGTCTGGTTACAATATTGTCATGGGGAGTAAGTTTACTTCAAATTTTCATCTAAAAGGAAAGTGTCTTGTTACATACATCATTTGT
>DATEZN010000239.1:0-5222 GCA_035255545.1 Nitrosotalea sp.
CATCTCTTCTGACACATATGGTGCAAAAGGCGACATCATTGATATTCGTGTAGAAAATATCTCATGCAAAATTCCAATAAAATTATCACGTTTCTTTGCCAAAGCTCGTTTCATATACCATTGAAGGTCTGATTCAAATTCATAGAGGATGAAATGCAATGCTTCTCGTAATCTCATTTTTTGTATTGAAGAAGTTGTTTTGAGAATCAACTGTTCGGTCTTACTTTTTATCCACTTGTCCTCCTGCTCAAGTTTTGCATTGTTAGGGGATGATCTATACTTTGAGCATTCTTCTAGCATGTTTTCTAATTTGTTCTTTATTCCCTTTACTGCTTCTTGGTTGAAATCTGCATCCTGTAACAACTCTGCAGAAATTAAAATTGTAAGCCTAATTGAATCTGCACCGTGGTTTCTTATCGCATCTCTTAGTGGGATTATATTTCCCTCTGATTTGGACATCTTTTTTCCATCCATGAGGACTGATCCATTAACTACAATCTCTTCAGGCCAGTATTCTCTTGGAAATATTGCTATGTGGTTGAAGATAAAAAATGTCAGATGGTTTGGTACTAGATCTCTTCCAGAATGTCTTGCATTGACTGGATAAAAATATTGAAATTCTTTTTTTATTTTCTCCAAAAGATCTAATGATATTTTACACTGAGATGATATGTTCTCAGAATTCCCCTTGTTCAAAAATATGTAATCAAAAAAAGCATCAGATACATTTTCTGGTGTGATTTCTTTATTGTTGACATATTTTGCTATTGTATAATATGCCATGTAAATTACAGAATCCGAAAGGCTTTCTATTATCCAGTTTTTATCCCACGGTAACTTTGTTCCTAATCCATGTTGTCTTGCACATGCTCTCTCTCTAAGCCAATCAACCACATTGTTGAATTCATTTCTAATCTCTTCTGGAAGAATCTTCATTTCATTTATCCATGCATGTACTTTTGTTTTCCATTCTGGATCTGAATAATTAAGAAACCATTGGTTACTGAGAATCTTTACTACGCATTCTGCGCCGCATCGGCATCTTATGGGGATTTCGTTTAACTCGTATAAGATATCTGCATTTTTTTCTTGTAGCATCCATTTTTTTACTTCGTCTTTTGCTTCTGCAACTGTCTTGTTTGCAAATCTTCCAGTGTTCTGTTTTAATCTACCACCGTAAAACTCCTTTGAGTATATTTCCTTAGTAGCCTCCTCTAGCTTTGAACTATTTTGATTTTCAATTTGGAATTTGGTTATTACATCTAGTGCAGGAATTTGACCATAGTCTTTTGTCTCAATTATTGATATTGTCTTGATATTTTGAAGATCTGGTATGTTGGGATACTTTGCACTATCTTTTTTGAGATCTTCGAGGGCTTGATAATCAAAAGGAGCATGTGCTGGAACAGACATTACAATGCCAGTACCGTTTTCACTTTTGACAAAACTTGCTGGTAAAATTAGAATAGGTTCGTCTCTTTCAGGAACTTGAACTTTCTTACCCACTAGTTCTTTACCTAATATTTTGTCTAGTCTTGTTATTGTTTTATTGTGAAACTCTAACTTTCTTGCACATTCACTAGTCACTATCCATGTTTCATTGTCAACTTGCACTATTTCATAAATAAATTCTGGATTTATCCAGATGTTTGTTACACCAAAAATAGTCTCAGGTCGTAATGTTGCAGTTGGAATGATATACTTGTCATATTTGAATTTGATAATTGTATATTCTGTGAAACTTGGTTCTACATCTCCTTGTGTATCATGCTGAGATACCGGATTCTGATCCTTTGGACACCATCCTACAGGATGGGTGCCCTGAATTATGAGATTTTTTTCTTTTAATTTTCCAAACTGCCATTCGATAAATTTACTGTACACTGGATCTATTGTGGTGAATTCTCTTCTCCAGTCTATCGAATATCCCATCTCAATCATTCCTGTCTTTATCTCTTGATGGAAATAATCTGCAATCTTTACTGGCTCTGTGAATTCTCTTATTTTGTCATTTGGGACTCTGTACAAAGTGCGAAATGTTTCTAATAGTTTTAGGTCATTGTCTTGAACTCTTCTGGCCATGCCGAGAATTGGCGTTCCAGTATAATGAAATCCCATAGGAAATAGTACGTTGTAACCTAACATGCGCATGAATCTTGCATGAACGTCTGCCAATGTGTATGTCCTCCCATGTCCTACATGTTGAGGAGAGTTGGGATATGGGTATGCTACTGTAACAAAAAATTTTTTATTGTTATTTGGATCAGTTTCAAAATATTTTTCTTCTTCCCACTTGCGTCTCCATTTTTCTTCAAGTGATATCCAATCCATCTATTATCGTTCTCCGAGAATTGATTTCTCTATTGTTAGTAGAGCATCTTTTATTTTTGATAGATCTTTTCCTCCTCCTTGTCCGAATGTGTCTCTTCCACCGCCTGAACCTCCAAGTACTTTGGAAATTTCTTTTACTAGATCACCTGCTTTCTTGGTAGAAGTAGCATCAGTACCAGAGAATGATATTATCTTGATTGACTCGTTTTTTACTATGAATGCACAATAGATGAGAGATTTATCTATCTTGGTTGCCATCTCTCCAACTGATATGTGAAATTCCTCATCAAGTTCTTCGTCTACTATTGAGTAAAGTTTCACTTTTCCCAGGTTTTTTGCTTGAGATATGATCTCTCTTGCAGATGTTTCAGTTGTTCTTTTGATTATGTGTTTTAATTTTCTTTTTACATCATCAGAATCTTTCATTACATGTTCAAATGATTCTAGCATTTTTTCTTTGCTTGAGCCAAGGGATTTTACTATGTGTGAAATTTTTCGGTCTTGATTTTGGGTGTACCTTAGTGCTGATTGGCCAGATACAAATTCTAGTCTGACTACACCATCCTGAATTCTCTCAGCTTTTGTGATTTTTATTAATCCTAATTCTCCAGTTTTTTGAACATGTGTTCCTCCACATGCTTCTACATCAAATCCTTCTATGTTTACAATTCGTACTTGTTTTACTGGTACTACTCCTCCCTGATAAATTCTAAAACCATATTCTTGTTCTGCATCACCCCTTTCAAACTGGTTGATCAAAATCGTAATGTCTTTTCTTATGGTGGTGTTTGCAAGATCTTCTATTTTCATTATCTCTTCTTCTGTGAGATTTGAATGATGGGTGATGTCAAGTCTTGCATAATCTGCATCCTTGAAAGCAGAATGTTGCCAGATCCACGAGCCTAGGGTGTTTCTTGCAGATGCGTTTAGTACATGAGTGCTAGTGTGATTTCGTGTTATTCCATATCTTCGCATTGAATCAATTTTACAATTTACGTTTGTACCCTCTTTTGGTATTCCGTCTTTGATCTCATGTAGCACAACATTTCCATGTTTACTGACATCTACCACATCAAACTCTTCGATTTTTCCATGATCTGGCTCTTGTCCTCCTCCTCTTGCATAAAATGACGTCTTGTCAAGTATGATGAATTTGTTTTTTATTACTTTGATTACTTTGGCCTTGAACTCGTGTGGATCATCTTTGTAATATAGCAAATCTGTATCAGGTATTCCATCCAGGTCTAATTCTTCCTTTTTCACTGTCTTCTCAGAT
Source organism: Nitrosotalea sp. (assembly GCA_035255545.1). Classification (GTDB taxonomy): domain Archaea; phylum Thermoproteota; class Nitrososphaeria; order Nitrososphaerales; family Nitrosopumilaceae; genus Nitrosotalea. The sequence goes on from DATEZN010000239.1 coordinate 3,608, forward strand.
TGATGCAAATCTGATAGTCTTTCGTAGAATGTAGAAGGAATTTCTGGTATTATCTGAGATTCTTTAAGAAAATCTGGAGTTATACCATCTGATTCATACAAACGAATGAGATCATCCACTGATAATTTCTTGTTTTGTGTCTTGAATGTGGCTGCCATGTTTTTCATTCTGACTTTTGATTCGTTGTAACGGTTCTTCTCTATCTCAATTATTGTTTTTACATCATTACGAGTTTGTTCAAGTTCTGGATATGTAGATTTTAGATAGTCTATGTGAAGATCAATGAGATCATTAAGATCAAAATTCCAACCAAATCTATCAATAGTTGCAAGTGTTCTTCTGAGAATTATCCTCAAATTGTAACCTCCTCCAACATTGCTTGGTAGTGCACCATCAGAAATTGCAAAAACAAGTGTTCTCAAATGATCTGCTATCATGTAGACACCTTCAAGTGGAGAAATTATTCTATCTTGTTTTGTTTCATCCAAACCTGCAGTTTTTGCAGCCATTTTTCGAACTATGGAAATATCGTCTGATTCAGAGAGTGCTTTTGCTACTGACATGAAATATTTGGATATTATATTGGAATCAATATCGATACCTATCTTGTTTATCATGTGTTTTGTTATAGGTCCAAAACAGCAATCATACGCAGTAGGAGTTCCCATTGTAATCCATGCAAATCTCTCAAGACCTGCTCCCATGTCGATAATCTTTTGATCTAATGTGGAATAATTGGTTAAATCACCCTGAAATTCAGTGAATACTGCATTACCAAGTTCTAATCCTCTTACAAAATATTCAAGTGATGATCCAAATGATCCTCCTCCAGCCCATACATCTTCTACAAACACTATTTCCTTTTTGTTGATTCCTAGTCTCTCTGTAAGGAGTTTAAAATCAAGCTCCACACATTTATCTTTCCAATATCCTTGCGAGTTTGGTATACTGTGTTGTCCTATCATGCAAAAACTGGAAAAATGTCTGCCAGTTACTCCGACATTTTCAATATCTTTGAATCTAAGACAGGTTTGTGGAACAACAAGTGGATTGGCAGGAAATTCAAAGACAACTTTGGAACCCATCACTCTTTGAAAGTCTACAATAGATGCAATTGTAAAATAAAGATCATCACGCCATCTACAAACTACTGGATATCTTCCAACTGATTTGTGATTATTTTGTACAAAAAATGATTCTACTTCTTTCCATGCCTGTGTATAATCAAATCTCTTGTTTGTAGGAGGATCACCAATGAACGAATAGCTGTTTTCTATATGATCAGGACACATGTTAATGCCGTCGTCCAAAGTCCAGAAAAACCTGTGACACTTGTTACATGATTTTCTCCTAAACCCTTCATTTTCAAATAATTCTACCTTGTAGTATCTATCTGGATCAGTAGAAAACTTTGAAAGGATCTCATCCTTGTTCATTTCACAATTTTTTCTTCTGACTGATATTAAGCATTCTGAAGCAACACATTAAATATGATTTATTGAGCAAGTTTCTCATGTTTGCAAAAAAAGGCTGGAAAGAAGGAGACCATGTATTTGCATCCAAGCCAAATGGTGAACATAGGGATATTGTTGTAGGAATTGTAACGGGTGTGGAA
>DATEZN010000240.1:0-2646 GCA_035255545.1 Nitrosotalea sp.
CAACATGGAAAATATCTTAAGGGCTGTTAAAAAAAATAAAATTCCAATCAAGCCAATTGTAGTAATTTCAAACAAACCAGACGCCAAAGGACTTCTCATAGCCCAAAAATTAGGAGTAAAAACAGAGATTGTTGAAAGCAACGGTCTCAAGGGAGGAAATTGGGAGTATGACTCGAAACTTGTATCAGTTCTTGAAAAGTACAATGTAACACCACAAAATGGTCTCATCTGTCTTGCAGGATTTATGAGAATAATGAGTCCTGAATTTATCAGACACTACAAGGGCAGAATACTGAATATACATCCTGCCATACTGCCATCATTTCCAGGATTACATTCACAAAGACAGGCCCTTGAATATGGAGTAAAATATTCAGGATGCACTGTCCACTTTGTAGACGAAGGCGTAGACACTGGACCTATTATTTTACAATCAATTGTAAAGATAAAAGATAATGATACAGAAGAAACCATTTCCAAGAAAATTCTCAAGCAAGAACACAAGATATACCCAAAGACAGTAAAGCTCTTTGCCAAGGGAAAAATAAAGATAGTTGGAAGAAAGACTATAATTTCCTAAGTGTCAGGTCCACCAAAAAAATACATTACAACAAGTTCTTTTTTGTTTCCGTGAAACTTGTGCGGTATTTTTCTAGCAACGTAGTATGACATGCCTTCTGAAATCGAATGGTTTGTACCATTGATTTCAAGAAATCCATCGCCTTTTACAATATAATAAACTTCGTCACTTTCATGTGGCTCTTGTGTATCTTCATCACCAGGTCCAAGTCGCAAAATCCCAGCTGCAATGTTTTCCTTGTTTAGAAACGTATGAAAGTATGTGTCACTTTTTGTAATTTTTTTCACATATTCATTTGTATCAAATGTTATTTTCAATGGTATTACTACAAACGAGCGCTTAATGATTTTAACTAAAACTACATCTACATGATAGGTAAAATTTCCAAAGATTAAATATCCAAAAAATCATTCAATGTTGTTTGACTGGACAAAAAATAGACGGTATTGCAGTAGCATCATCTGTTAAGGACAGAGTACGATTAGCTGTAAAGGAACTGTCCAGTGATGGTATAGTACCATGTCTTGCTACAGTCCTGATAGGCGACGATCCAGCTTCTGCCACATATGTAAAAAACAAGCAAAAGGCCTGTGCAGATGTAGGTATCATTACAAAGGACCACAAACTTCCTGCTACCTTTTCTCAAAAAGAGATGAATTCCCTGATAAATCTATTAAACAATGATGAGACAGTTCATGGAATTCTAGTCCAACTTCCACTACCAAACCAATTAGATGATTTTACAACAACTTCTAGAATATCACCCATAAAAGATGTTGACGGACTGACACCATACAACATAGGTCTTTTGACATCAGGGAGATCAATTCTCAAACCGTGTACCCCATCTGGAATAATGGAGTTGTTTGAATATTACAAAATAGACCTAGAAGGAAAAAATGTAGTAATAATTAACCGAAGTAACTTGGTAGGAAAACCACTCTACAATCTCATGATTGAAAAAAACTCCACCGTAACAACATGCCATTCCAAAACAAAGAATCTCAAAGAACACTGTCTTGGTGCAGATATCATAGTTACCGCAATAGGAAATAGATCAAAGTTCATCTTGACAGAAGACATGGTAAAAGAAGACGCAGTGATAATAGATGTGGGCACTGCCAGACTAGAAGGAAAATTGGTAGGAGATGTGGATTATGACAATGTCATCAAAAAGGCATCATATGTCACGCCAGTACCAGGCGGAGTAGGACCAATGACAATAGCGATGCTTTTAAAAAACACCGTAACAGCTGCATCAATTAGTAAAGAATTTGTCCAACCCAGTTGAAAAATCAAGACTACGCAAGCAGATGTTAGATGCAAGAGATGAATTATCACTTGATTTTATAAAAATTGCAAGCAACAAGATCCGGGACAATCTAAGAAAGATTGACTTTTACAGACAGGCCCAGTCAATTGGTACGTATTATTCAATAGGCAGTGAAGTTCAGACACATGATCTGTTACACGAGTTTTTCAGTCAAGGAAAAGAAGTTGCACTCCCACGAGTTGACAAAAACGATCTAGTCTTCAAAAAAATTTCTAGTGTATCAGATCTTGAGCTTGGTAATTTTTCAGTTATGGAACCCAAGGAAAAATGTGAAACAATCAAGAAACTCGATGTCGTTCTAGTACCTGCAATTGCACTCACCCGAGAGGGATACAGGTTAGGCTATGGCTTTGGGTTCTATGACAGATACCTGCACGGTAAAAAATCAAAGAAAATTGGCTTGACATATTCAAAACATGTGCTAAAGTCATTCCCCCAAGATGACCACGATATAAGGATGGATTGCATCGTAACAGAAGACTCCATCATTTATGCCAAGTAAAAAGAGCAACCCAGCCACATATGAAATGGAATTGTTTCTACTTTTCAAAAATAGGAATAAACTAGACTTTAATTGACAAACAAACTCATTCCCAATCTTTTTTCTTTCTATTATTGACTATTTTGTGACATTTAACGTGCACTACCTTTAGATTTGCATTATTATAGTTGAAAGAATTTCCATCGTTGTAATGAATATCATATTCTTCATCATCTATTATTTGTCGTTTAC
>DATEZN010000241.1:0-5820 GCA_035255545.1 Nitrosotalea sp.
GATCATTTTGCAAGTTTGATAACATTTTAAACCACCTTCCCAAGTCCATAACCTAATGCCAACGTAGCTCAGCCTGGCTAGAGCATCTGACTTGTAATCAGAAGGTCGAGGGTCCAAATCCCTTCGTTGGCTGTAATTTTAATCAAGAATCATATTTTCGTACGGTTTTCATGACTAGACCTCCAATATTCGAGTCAGAGAGTACCAGAATGTTCTACTTTATCCAAGATGAATTTCAAGAATTTAGATAACGGTTTTTTTATCCAATGTTTTTTGTTCCATTCCAGGATAAGATCTTCATAGAACTTCCATTCAGCCTCATCTTTTTTTAGATGAATCTTCATCATTGCTTCAAATTCTTTTGTGTCCCAGTCAACAGGACACATTTTATCACTCATTTGTGCTAGTTTCCCATCTTTCATCTGAAATGGGTACGATTTGCATACGCCGGGTTTAAAGTCGTTTACAGTACAGCGAAAAATGTCTTTAGATTCAACAAGAAATGTACATGCACCACTTTTTTGTTTCAGAGCCAGATCCACTATACCTTCTTTTACCTTTATTCCCAGATCAAAATCCTTTGCCCCATAGAGTTCAAGAAAACTCTCAGGGTCTAATCCCAGTCCGGTTGAAAGTCTGTAAACATCGTGCGCATTAACAAATATTGTATATTCTTTACAACAATTTGTATGGCACGAGATACATGGAAATTCTTTTGTATTATTCGCAGCAGAAACAGCCAAGTTACATTTTTCTTTTGCCGGGTTTTATTTCTATAGATTAAGAGATTTCATCAGTCAAATGTAAATTACAATATATCACAGGATTGTAACTAGAATACCGTGCGTAAAATAATGTATTTCATATCAATTTCTATTGCAATATTCGTAATTGTAGTTGTTGGCGATATTGAATACTATTACATGACAGGTCAAAATGAAAAATCAACGTCTACAAAAACAAATGCCCAGTCAAACGTACAGGACATAAATCTTGTAAACGATTGTATGCAGTTTCAAACCCTAGACAACCTTGAAAGTTGTAAGATATCCATTTCTCAATTAAAGCAAGATTGTGAAAAATCAGATTATCAGGACTCGGAAATTTGTAAAGACCCGCGAATTGACCAGTTTTTGGATACTATAGACTACAAGATAACTTCTGCACAGAACCAGATGGTAGAAACATCTGCTGAGCTTGACAGTTCAATTTCTCACTTGGTTAACCTGTGTGTCCAGTCAGACATTCCATCTTGTCAGTCAACCATGATTGAAGTAAAGCAAGAATGTTCCACCAGAGCACTTGACAAGATAAAACCTTGTGCAGACCCAAGAATTGACCAGATACTTTCCAAGGATGTCAATTACACCTCAACTGATTCAGGTTATTTTCAAGACCAAGTCTTGTCGTTTATTGATACATGTTCCAAGGCGAGTGGAAATGATTCCATTTCAACATGCGCCACAACTGCAAGACAGGTAATGAGTCTGTGTCAATCAAGTCTCGCACCCGCCTGCAATGATGACAGGTTGCAACAGATAGCAAACATGGGTCTAAATTCTGTAATAATATCAAAGATAGAACAACTAGACAGTAAACTAGAGATTGCCCTTGACAAGTGTTCTAGTAAAATGTTAAATCAAACAGAGTGTAATGATTCAGAAAACGCCATCAACGAGTCATGCAATGGCAACCTCAAGCCATATTTTCCAATATGCTATGACCCAAGAATCCAGAACTTGAGATGAAATATTATTGTATAAAATTGACAAAAGTTAAGTAACGTAAATTGAATCAAAATATAGTGGAAAAGGGATTTATTCTAATCAACTGCGAACTAGGTGCAGAAGATTACATAATAGAAGAGCTCAAGACAATACCACAAGTAAAAAGTGCCCATGTCACATTTGGAGCATATGACGTCATTGCAGAGATCCAGGCTGCAAGCTCACAAGAGTTTGATACAATATTATCTCAAAAGATACGTTCATTGTCACAGGTAATGAGTACCATGACTCTAAAAGCCACTACCTGATTGCAAGAAAATATTTTTAGAAAGTAAAAGCCATTTTGTATACAAGTATCCGGTTCATAGAAAATCACAAGACAAACTTAGCTTGTTCAAATTGTCATTCCACATGCTCAAGTGTGTTTTGATCATAGTATTATGAAATGTCAGATTCATTCATGACAGTAGTTGACGACATAGACAGGCGAATATTAGAACTGTTGATGGAAAACGCAAGAATTCCAGCTCGCCAAATCGCCATCAAGTTAAGAAGTGAAGGTCATGACATTCAGGATAGAGCAGTCGCATACAGAGTAGGACGCCTTGAAAAAAAGAAGATAATCAAAGGTTACGAGACAATTCTTAGACAATCACTTGTTGAAGACTTTGAAGCTCTTTATCTAAAATTCAAGGCAAGCAAATCTGCAGACATTATCACGGACAAGGTTTGCAATTTTGTAAAGGATCTACCAAATTGTTTGATGACTGCAACAGTCAGCGGAAACTGGAATCTTTTGATATTGACTGCAAAAGATGAACATGGTAAAAAGTGTGAAAGACAGATAATCGAGAAATTTTGTGAATATATTGAAGATTACAGGGTCTGTAACTTGAAATTTGAATCAATTAATGCACTTAACATGCAATCAGTCATGATCTAGCATATATTTTCATTAGAATTTGGGAACAACTCAACCACAGGATTAAGAGATGGTATTCTCACAGCAGCCCCACTTATTTTACTTCGGTAAACTTTGAATCTCTTACCACGATTTGCAATGATGTATTTTTCTATCACGATAAGGTCGAGATCTTCAAGTTCTGTAATTTTTTTGTAGATTGTACTTATTGGAATTCTATGCTCTTCAAAAAGATCAATTGTTGTCTTGCCTTTTTTTATAATAGAAAACAAGATTGTCCGTGCTTGTACATCGGCCAAAATTTTCAATATTTTTTGATCGATGTTAGATTCTTTTAGTTGTAACAATGACATTTTTGTTTTTTCATCATTTTTGTTCTTGTTATTGTTATTTCCAATATGTTTTAACATGCTTTGGTACATTCGACAAACGTACTATTTTCTGGTATCAGGAGATCAAGTCATTTGCCAAGCTCTTTCATATTAGCCTCGAGAATAACCAGTCTTCTTTGTGCAACATCAATGGCACGTTTTAAGACTTCAATCTCGTCTCTGTTCTGCTTTGCCGTTTCATTTACACTATCAAACAAAACTTTGGATTCATTTGTCATTCCATCATCTGTCTTGTCCATCCGAGTTGTAAGACGTTTACGCTCTTCTTCTAATTTTGCCAGCCTATTGTCAGTCTCATCCATTCTTGTCTTTACGGCATTAATCTCAGCATGAATGGATGTTAATTCTTCTTCTATCTTACTTAGTGAAGGAGCAAGAAACCTTTCTATCCCAGATGCTTTCTGCCCCATGATCTCTGATATGTCTAGTTCCTAGTTAAGTCATGCCATAAACAAGAAAAGACAACATCATGTCCTTGCCTAGTTTCACATCTCAAGTTTTTTCTCCAGAAGAACGGATTCGGACAGATTTACCCACTCAGAGTATGATAATTATACTAGTGAACTAGAGTGCTAATAGTTGGACAAAATCGAATACGAAGGAACAGTTTGGGCGATAAATCACGGTCTGCCACAACCTTTGCTTGATCATTGTATAAAGAAGCTAATGGATTATGGAGTAAAAAAAGAAGATATTCAGATCACAGATGCTCCATCAGATGTAAAGGTTGGAACAATTGTAGTAGACATTTACCCATACCACATTGAAGTTGGACGAGTGAGAACCACAAGAAATGATTCCTACATAAGCGGTAGTATAATGATAATAGAATTGAAAGCAGATCCAGAAGGAAAATACATCGACTAGATTTTCAAATAGATTTATCTCGTATCAAATTCTGGCTTTGGTGTGAGACGAAAAAAGGCTCCAGGTAAAAGTCACACCATGCCAATAGCAATTGGTTCAGGAGTAGCAATAATAGTAATTGTAATACTTGTCAATTATTATCTCGACCAGACAACTCTTTCAGGTCAACGCTTTGGAGACCAATTAGCACAGATCCAAACAGACTTGAAAAATGAGACTCAAAATTTTGATGCAAATCTTACCCAGTATAAACACGGTCAGATTTCAAGAGACCAGATGTTACAGATAGCCGATGTACACATACTTGCAGTCAAGAACATACTTCCAAGATATGACGATTTGCAAGCTCCCGAGTTATTCAAACCATCATTGCAATTATTCAGACTGTCTACTGAAACCCAGATTGAAAGTGATGATGCATTACGAGGATGGATTGCAACAGGAGATAATGCGACAAGTGCAAAATCTGATCAGTTGTTACAACAATCATTCCAGTATGAGATGAATGCACTCCAGTCATATGAAAGTGCAAAAACTGGCGGCTCACAGTAGACCTTTTTGATTGGCAAAATCTAATAGACTACCCAGATTGCCAAGTATTTCTTTTTTCTCAAGTGGTACATGAGATGGAAAAATTATACCAAGTGTAATGCTCAACATATCATGGTCTGTGTGAGAAACTAAAATTTTATGATGTGCAATCTCTTTTTCTGTCAATAAATTTCTCCAAGCAAGAATTCTGTCATGGACATGTCGTATCTGTTGCTCAATATAATCAAGATTCATTTCAGTTCCATCTTCAAATATTCCAAACTTGGCAAATGGCACCATCAAGTAACCACCCTTGACAGGATCATGGTTTTTCAACATTGTTTGGATTACTTCATCAGCCTTGTCTTCAGGTTGAATGTCTCCATATTCTGGCGCAAAATATCCTACCAGTGTCTTTTTAGTATCATAGATCTTAAAATAAGCAGATTCTTGGTCAATAGTCCACATTGTATTATGCTGCTATCTTTTCTGCTACCTGATTTATTTTGAGCGTAGCAAGACACTTGCCGCAGAAATACTCTTTTCCAGTGTTAAAGATGGTGGGATTTTTACATTTTGGACATTCCTTGTTTACTCGATTAACTTCAATTGGCATGATGAGACTCTTGGGTCAACTCTTCAAAAATACAGGTGGTCAAATTTAGTTTGCAAGTTCTCTAATTACATCAGATCTTTCATCCCCCAATTACAAAAATCAAACATTATAAACAATGCAAGGAAAATCTAGTTCGTGATTCCCCAGTCAACACGAAAGTTCATCGACAGTCTAATTGATTATTATATCAGCGAGGCTGCATCATACAAGCAACTGGCAAAGACATACTCTGACGAGGTTGAAGATGTAAATGCAAATGCGTTTGGAATCATAGTTGGCTGCATTTATTCGGCCTTTCTTCAGGCATATCAAAACCAAAAACTAAAGCCATTGTTAGAAGACACTCAGGAATTTACACAGATGATCAAAGTAAGAGCTGCCCAGATAAAACGTGGCATACTTGATGCCAAGGTCTAACACATTTCATGAAAAAAACAATTTCAGCCCTTGTCTTGATTGTTTTATTTTTATTGTCGGTTTCTGGAATAGGAGGCGCGAGCCATTAAAGAACGCGCGCTCCGCGATCAACCGCAACTCATTGCTCAACTCGAGGCCAGCGTGCGCCGCAACGGCGGCCACTTTTTTCTCGCGCAGGATGCGCGGCAAGCCACGCATTACATCGGCGAAGTATGCAAGAAGCACGCCGTGCGCCTGGTGGTCAAAGCCAAAAGCATGACCTCGGAAGAAATTGGCTTGAATCACGTGCTCGAAGCGCTCGGCATCGAAGTAGCGGAAACCGACCTCGCCGAATTTATTCTCCAGGTC
>DATEZN010000242.1:0-3139 GCA_035255545.1 Nitrosotalea sp.
TATCATTTGGATCCAAAAAAAATTCCAAAATCCATCACACAAATTTCATATCAATTTGATGATACAACTGGGAAATGGAGTATTACTGCCAATTCAGAAGATCAGACATATCACTTTGCAGAAAATGAATGGAAAGTTACTTGATTTCTTTTTCTAGAGGTTCCAGCATAGAAAGTAATTCACGATATTTTTTCTCAATAAAATCTATAGATTCTTCCAATTTTTTGGATTTACCATACTTGTATCGAATTAGCTCCCTGTGTCTCCAAAAGTTTTTTCCTTCCCCAACAGATAACGTGCTAAAATAATCAGGACCCTTTAGACTATCAGGGATTTTTATATTATAGGGAAAAAGAAATTCTGCCATAAACCATTCATCACCATCAGGATAATCAGAACCGGTATCAATGTCAAAAAAAAGATGCAAAAGATTCGTCTGCATCAGCCCGTCATCTCTAATTGTAGGATGTTTTACATTTGATTTTTTAAAATCTAGTTTTACAAGGTTTGGTTCGAAATACCCGTCGATGATAGATTTTCGAAATATCTTGTTTACTTCTTCCAAATTCAAAGTAGAATTACTCTTTTTATGAAGATGCTAATAACTTATATCATTATTGGAAACGATTATCCAAATGTTTCCATGGTACCACAAAATTGTTAATCAGATTTCTAGTTTATCAAGCATTTTAGATATGTCAGTTATTGACTTGCCAGCAGCAGAGATTTCTTGATATGCAGGAGGATTTTCAAGATAGTTCGGAATTCGTCCTGCCATTCTTTCATCATATGATTGAGCAATGTCATTTTTGTAAAATATTCCAGTTGGAATCTTTGCATCCCATTCATTAGATTTTATCAGTGCTTGAGTTAATTTTTCATTTTCTTCTTGTGGTGAATCAATATGCACAATTGGATCATATCCCACATCTTCGAGTTTGTATATTCTAGGTCTTGGTCTATTTGTCATCTCATCAATGTTATCCATGCCTGAAAACCAATCTCTAGTATTGATATCGTTGTAAGTTGGACATGGTTGCAATACATCAAGAAATGAAAGGCCTCTATGTTTGACTGCTGCAATTATCAAGTCTTTGAGTTGTCGTACATCATATGCATAACCTCTTGCAACAAATGTAAATCCGCTTGCAATAGCTAATGCGATTGGATTTACTGATTGGTTAACATTTGGTTCAGGAAGAGATTTGGTTTGTAGTCCAAGCTTGAGTGTAGGAGATGCTTGTCCTTTGGTAAGACCATACACTCCATTGTTAAAAATAAGATATGTCATATCGACGTTTCTTCTACCAGCTGCAACAAAATGTCCTGCTCCAATTCCCAATCCATCACCGTCTCCACCTACTGCCACTACGGTCATCTCAGGATTTGCAAGCTTGGCACCTTGTGAAAATGGCAGTACTCTACCATGCAAAGTGTGAACACCATACACATTAAGATAATGTGAAGTCTTACCTGAACATCCTACTCCAGAAAAAATTGCAGCCTTGTGTCTTGGAACTTCCATTTCTGCAAGAGCCATTTGAATTGCACTTACTATACCAAAGTCTCCACAACCTGGGCACCAGTCATTATGGACCTCTGTTTTGTAATCAGCTACATTAGACACCATATGTTAACACCTGTTTTTTCTCTGCCTTGTTGTCGATAATTTTCTTGATAGAATCAAAGAGTTCATTACAAGTCATTGGTCGTCCTGTGTATTTTAATATGTAATAGTCAACTTTTCTATCCAGATATTCATTAAGTAACGATCCCATCTGTCCTGATTGATTTGCTTCGATATCAATTATTTTCTTAACCCCGGAAAGCAAGGATTGGATATATTGAGTTGGAAATGGATGTAATAGTTTAATTTGAATAAATCCGACCTTATAGCCTTCTTTATTGAGCATCTCAATAGCATCTAAAATTGGACCTTTTGTAGAGCCCCAACTAAGAATACAAAAGTCTGATATACCATAATTTATTGCCTGATCTTCTTTTGGAATTTGTTCTAACGCAAGTTCCATCTTATGAGCGCGTTTATCCATCTTGTAGATACGATTTTCTGGGTCTTCTGATATGTGGCCAGCCTCATCACTTTCATCACCAGTATTCCAAAATATTCCATTTTCAAGCCCAAGTCTTGATCTTGGAGATATTCCATCTGGTGAAGGTGTAAATCGTTGATATCCAGGTGCTTCGATTTTTTCTAAAAGTTTTCCACGTTCTATTGTTATCTTTGTGGGGTCAAATCTTTTTACAGTAGAAACTGTACTTGCAATGAATTTATCCATCATATGTATTACAGGTATCTGATAAATGTCAGCAAAGTTGAAACATTTTGCAGTATCATAGAACCCTTCTTCAGTATCACCTGATGCATATACAATTCGTGGAAAGTCACCATGTCCTGCATGTATTGCAAATTGTAAATCATCTTGTCCATGTCTTGTTGGAAGACCAGTAGAAGGACCACTTCGTTGATACAATGTTACTACAATTGGAACCTCATTTATCCCAGCCCAACCAAGAGCTTCTGCCATAAGAGAAAAACCTGGACCGGATGTACTTGTTGAAGATCTAGCTCCTGTCAAAGATGCACCAATAATCATGCCAATTGCAGATATCTCATCTTCAGTTTGTACAACTAGCGTAGATCCAGGTCGATTGTTTTCTACCTCAAAAATTTCATTTGATTCCAAAAACACACTTTCATCAGATGCAGGCGTAATTGGATAGTATGATTGAAATCTGCAACCACATGCAATCTTTCCAAGACTTGTGGATTGAAAGCCTTGAGCCATCATGGTATGTTCCTCTTTTGGAATTTGGGATAATTGATATCTGAATTTAGAATATTTTACCGTAGCAATATTGTAAGCATAATTTGCTGCAATTTTATTCATCTCTGCAATCTCTGCTTTTCTTGAGAATATTGATCCTACAGATTTCAGCAATGTTTCTGGTGGAAGTCCTAGCAGCCCAATCGATATAGAAACAGCAAGAACATTCTGCATACGAAACATCCCACGTAGTTTGGGATTCTTGGTCTCATCGGATAGATTAGCCAGAATTTCTTTAAATGAAACAGGATAGAGAACAACGCCCCTTTCCTTCGCTGCGTCAAGCGCACCTT
>DATEZN010000243.1:0-3555 GCA_035255545.1 Nitrosotalea sp.
GTTACTTTGCCATGTCGTAATGCATACAAGATGTCATCAAGGTTGTTTTCAGAATCAATGATATTTGTACACCTTCCAAGTGTGGATGTAACATGGGAATCACTTCCTGCAACTTGGATTAGGTTTGAGGCATTGGCAAAGTGATATGCTCTAAGATTAGAATACCGGTCTACATTGTTGCTGTTAAAGACCTCAATTAGATTACACAGTGCAGCTCTTTCACGCAATCCATTACTCAATCCAAATGGATGTGGTGCACAGGATACAGCCCCCTGGGATTTTACAATGTCCAGTATTTCCTCAAGACTGTTTCCAGCCTTTACTGTTTGATTTAGACCAAACGCGAGTACATGTATCCCTTGGTCAGTTGTTATTTCTTCACCCGGATATACCCGAATCTTTTTGTATTTTTCATGATTTTGTTGATATTCCAAAAGGGAACTATATCCATTGACGGTATTATGATTTGTAATGAAAAATGCATCAAGACTTGTCTCATGTGCTTTATCCAACTGTTGCATAACTGTAACTCCGCAATCATATGGAGTCTCTTTTGGTCCAAGCTGAAAGTTTGAAAATTCATTATGACAATGCAGTTCAACTTTTAATCCAGCCAATGTTTATCGAATTCACCTATCAATGCATATAATCTTTGTTTCTGGAATTTTTGCTTATCGGAACAGATCAAGTGATTTGACGCGCAACAGATCTTGGAGAGTTCCATTTTTTTTCTCAAAGGTATAGTTGCGCACAATTGCAATTGGTGTGTAAAGTGTCTTTCCTCGAACTAGCTCTGTTGCAGAACAAATTTCATCTGCAATTGCAATTGCTGTGACCCTGAGAATCCGCTTGAAATTATCTTGTTTTCCCCCATAGTCAATTATTGGAGATATTCCAGAAACTCCTATTGCAACATCTGTCTGACCTTCTCGAAATGGCCTTCCAAATGTATCAGAGATTATAACTGCAACATTTTTTCCAGTCCTTGTCTTGATACGTCTTTTTAGTCTCTGAGCAGAATTGTCAGAATCTTTTGGAAGAAGTGTTGCAAACCCTTTTTCCATGTTACTTTCATCAATACCCGCATTTGCACAGACAAGACCGTGTCGTGTTTGGGATATAATGATGCCATTTTTCATTCGAATGATTCTTTTGGTTTCATCAAGAATTAATTGTACTATCCTTGGGTCCTTTTTGTATGCACTGGCAATCCCTATTGCAAGAAGTGTTGGTCTAATTTTAGACAAGTCTATTTTCTGTCCCTCTTGTTTTGAGATTATCTTTTGTGTAAATACTAGAATATCTCCTTCTTTTAGTTCCCGGCCAGCCTTGGTCTTGAGCAAAATCTCAACCAAATCATCCCCAGACTCTATATCAGATGGTATCTTGACAGGAATAATTTGCAGGGACATGCAATCAAGTTGGATTTTTACTGCTTAAAATGATATCTTAGGCAAATTTTTGCAATGGTATTTCAAGACCATAATGTTTGTTGATCAATCCTATAATCTTGGAAAGATCCTTTTCTTCAAGTGTTACAGTTGCAAGCTCCTTTACCATGTCTTGGGCTCGAAATGCAATACCAAGTCCACAGATGTTAAACAGTTTGACATCATTTGCACCATCTACAACTACAACAATATTCTCTTTTTTTTCTTTCCATTCATTTATTTTTATATTTGCAGATTTTGCCTTGTCAGAGTCTACCTCAATTGTAACACCGTCAAGTTTTCCATCCTTGAACAATAGTTCATTTGAATAAACATAGTCAATGTCTAGTTCATCTTTTAGCCTATCAGTCATTAGTGTAAAGCCTCCAGATACGGCCATTATTTTCCATCCCGCCGCCTTTAATGCCCTACAAGCATCTTTTGCACCAGTCATTATTTTTAGCGAGTCAGATACTTCTTTGCATGTATCATAATCAATCCCCCTGAGAAGATCAATTCTTCTTCGCAATCCGTCTTCCCAGTTTATCTTGCCTTCAATTCCCTGTCTTGTGATTGCCCAGATTTCATCTTGCTTGTTAATTTTCTCGGCAAGTATTGGAAGAAATTCTGCGTCAAGTAATACACCTTCAACATCAAAGATTGCTAACATCAGTTTCTTCTTTCAACCACAAATCAGATTATATAATCTTAAGCGATTGTTAGATCTTTTTACCACTAGTAATATATTCAAGGTTCTCGAGCTTGAGAATATGGCAGAGCTTCCTCACAAATACGAAGTACCGGTGAAAGTTGTTCCAAAAGCTATCAAGTTGTCAGATAAAACAAAAGACGAACTCAAGTCATCTGGCATGATGGACGACAAGGGAAAACTCAAACTAAAAGGAGTCAGTCCAAAGATGCTCAAACGTATGAAAGAAGAATCAGTAGACTGTCCTGTTGTGAAAAGCGAACTTCCATTTATCCAATGTTTTGTATGCCCTAATTTCCAGAGCAGAGTATCAGGCAAGGTACTATGCAAAGGCGATCCACTCTAAAAACCAGAAAAGCTCATTAGTGTAACTAAAAGAGAGACTGGAATTGAGTAAAGAAATAGGAATTACAGCAAAGAAGAATGAAAATTTTAGTGAGTGGTATACACAGGTAGTACTAAAAGCACATCTTGCAGATTATGCTCCAGTTAAAGGCCTCATCGTTCTCAGACCTTACGGATATTCAATATGGGAATCATTAAAGTTGTCACTTGACCAAAAGTTAAAGGCAACAGGCCATGAGAACGGTTTTCTTCCAGTACTGATACCTGAATCATTACTAAGCAAAGAGTCTGATCACTTTGCTGGATTTACACCCGAAGTATTCTGGGTTACACATTCTGGTGAGACAGAGATTGGTGACAAGCTTGCATTAAGGCCAACCTCTGAGGCACTTGCATATTCAATGTATTCAAAATGGATAAAAAGTTGGAGAGATTTGCCGCTCAAGATTAATTTCTGGAACACTGCATTAAGAGCAGAAATCAAGGCAACAAAACCATTTCTTAGAACATCAGAATTTTTGTGGCAAGAAGGTCATACGGTTCATACCACAAAAGAAGAGGCAGAGCAAGAAGTTACATCAATACTTGAAATGTACAAAAAAACAGTTGAAGAGGAACTTGCAATTCCCGTAATCACCGGTAAAAAAAGTGAAAAAGAAAAATTTGTTGGTGCGGTATATACTACAACAATGGAATCAATCATGCCAGACGGCAAGGCACTCCAGATGGGAACATCACACTTTTTGGGACAAAACTTTTCCAAGCCATTTGATGTCAAATTCTTGGACAAGCAAAATGTAGAGACCTTTGCATGGCAGACATCATGGGGAGTATCATGGCGTCTAATAGGAGCGCTAATTATGATTCATGGTGACGACAAGGGATTAGTTCTACCACCACGTGTTGCACCAATACAAGTAGTCATTGTACCAATTTACTATTCACCACAAGACATGGAACTTGTTCTAAGTAAGGCATCTGAGATAAAGCAAGTCTTGGCAAAACACAATCTTCGTGTACACATGGATGTCAGAGACGAAGTTACTCCAGGATACAAGTTTCATGATTGGG